>JAYTEJ010000101.1:0-30972 GCA_043735365.1 Acidobacteriota bacterium | reverse complement strand
GCGCCGATCCCCGCGGCGCTCACTGCTCCACCCGTCGATCTCCCCGGCGTCGCCTCGCTGTGCTCCGACCTGGCCCGCGTCGTGGACACGCAGGCGCTGCCGTCGCTGCTCGCGCGCGCCGCCGCCGTACTCGACGCCCCCGGCATCGTCCTTTGGATCGCCGATCCCGATGGCCGCGAGCTCAGCGCGGTCGTGACTCATGGTTATCCGCAGCAGCTGGTGTCCCGGCTGGGCACGATTGGCCGCGACGCGGAGAACGCGACCGCCTCGGCGTTCCGGACCGCGCTGCTCCAGACGGTGAGAGCCGACGCCGTGTCCAACGGCGCCATCGCAGCGCCGCTGGTCACCCCGGCCGGATGCGTGGGCGTGATGGCGGCGGAAGTGCGGCAGGCGGGCGAAGAGGACGCCGGCAAGCTCGCCATCGCCGCGATCGTCGCGGCGCAGCTCGCCACCCTGGTCGGCCCTCCCTCGGCCAGGGCCCAGGCCCGCGTCGAGGCCACCGGCGCCTGAGCGCGACGCGCACCTCGCCGCTCAGTCCCGGAGTTGACGCGGCTCGTCCCAGGCGATCATGGCGAAACCGGCGTGGCTCTTCGCGCCGTCGCCGGCCGCTGCATCTTCCCCTTCAACGTCATCGTCTTGTGGTCCCGCACCACCCCGGCGGTGAAGTCCGACCCGTCCTCGAGGCGGGCACTCCGCTGCCGGAGCTCCATCGGGTCCGAGACGTCGCTGCCGTTGAGGGAGGTCACCACGTCGCCTGCCTTGAACCCGGCCGCGGCAGCCGCGGAGCGCTCCTGGACGGCCGTCACCAGCACCCCGTGCTTGACCCCGAAATACCCGGCCAGCTGGTCGGACAGCGAGCTGATGGTGATCCCGAGCCGCCCCTGGCTGCTGAACATGAATCGATCGAGATTCGGCACGGCCGGGACGGGCGGCACCGGCGGGACGGCGGGTGCGCGCGGCGGCGCCGGCGGGGCGGGAGGCGCGGGCGGGAAGACGGCGCTGAAGTCGCCGTCGAAGTCCCTCATCATCCGGGCGGCGTCGAGCTCCCCGCCGAAGCGGATCCTGTCGCTCTCGGACGGCTCGACCGTCACCGTTACCCGTTGACCGTCCCGCGACACCACCGTGGGAACTTTCCGGCCGAGCGCTGTTTCCTCGACCAGCCGCGAGAACTGCCGCGCACTGCGGACGCGCTCGCCGTCGAACTCCACGACCACGTCCCCTTTCTTGACGCCCGCAGTGGCGGCCGGACCGCCTGCGGTCACCTCTTCGACCAGCACGCCGGACCGGCCCGCCGCGGCGGCGCTGCCTTCGGATTCGTCCAGGTCGCGAATCGACACGCCGATCTCGCTGCCGCGCCCGGTGATCAGCTGCATCACGCGCGCCCGCGGACGTTCGTCACGCGCCTGCCCCTCTAGCGCCGGCGCCCAGGCGCCAGCCGCGGCGACCGCGGTCAGCACCGCTGCGGCGGCGACGCCCTTCCATGAAGCACTCATTTGCGAACCTCCTGCGACGTGTTCCGTGCACCCGCCACGGTTCGGGCCCGCGTCTCGAGCGGGCCATGGCGATGAGACGGCACCCCGCCGGAAAAGGTTGAATCGGGCAGTGGTACAATTCGCCTGCTCCCGCATCCAGCCAGGCCGCCAGTGCGGCATGTTCACTCCTGAGGTCAGCCATGCTCGCTGTCTGTTCGACGCTCGTGCTCGTAACGCTTCTGTCGGCCGCCCCCCAGGGGCCCGACCGCCGTGCGGAAGCGGAGCGGCTGGCCCGGGCCGGCGACAACGCCGCGGCGCTTGCCGGGTTCCAGGCGATCGCGGCGGCGAATCCCGACGATCTCGAGGCGCGGATCTGGATTGGGCGGCTCCACGCCGCCCTCGGCCATCCGCAGCGGGCCATCGACGTCTTCCGATCCGTGCTCGCCGTCCACCCGGACCATGTGCAGGCGCTGGTCGAGCTCGGCAACGCGCTGGTGACGACGGCGAGGTACGAGGAAGCTGCCACCGCGCTGGATCGCGCCGAGGCCATGGCGCCGGATAATCCTGCCGTGCTCGCGGCGCAAGGCCGGCTGCATGGCGCTGCCGGGCAGCGCCAGCTGGCCGACGCCTACTTCCTGCGGGCACAGGCGCTCGCGCCGGGCAATCTCGAGGCCCGCGCCGGCGCGGGCGCCCTCCGGGCCGCCAACGCCCATCGCGTCGAGGCGGGCTACGTCTTCGAGAACTTCGATCACGAGGTGCCGTCCGCGCACGCGGGACACCTGTCGCTGAACCTGCGCGCCAGCGACGCGGTTCGCGTCTTCGCGACCGCCGAGCGGCAGCGCAAATTCTCGACCGTGGAAAACCGCGGCGGCGGCGGTGTCGAATTCGCCGCGCGCCCGGATGTGCGGGTCGCGGCGGGTGGACGCTTCGCCAGCGACACGACCGTGCTGCCGCGCGCCGATGTCTTCGGCAGCGTCGCGGTCGACGCCGGCCGCGCGACATGGAGCGCCGCCAGCCGTTACGCCCACTTCGCCACCGCCGATCTGTGGCTCGGCGGCCCCGGCGTGCTGGTGCGGCTGCCGCGGGGATTCGAAACCCACGCGAACTACTTCCGCAGCATCACCAGTCCTGACGGATCCGCATCGCTCGGAGTCAACTCCGGCACGGTTGGGCTGTCCGTGACGCTGCCGAACCGGCTGCGCCTCCTCGGCGACTACACCCGCGGCCTCGATCATCCCGAGCTGCTGTCGGTCGATCGCCTGGGGCTCTTTCACGCCAACACCTGGACCGCGGCGGTGGAGGTCTGGGCGTCGTCTCTGACCTCCTTCACCGTCTCCTACGACTACCAGGACGGGCGGCCCGACGGCCTCCGCCTCCACCGCGCCGGCGTCCGCCTGATCCAGCGCTTCTGACGAGCTCGGCCCGCCGGCCGTTCCTGCGCTGCTGCTCCACCGACGCCGCGTCCCGACGCGAGGTCACCTGTCGTCCACTCGAATGGACGAGCAACCGGCCGGGCCCGCGGTTTGCTGGGAGATTCTCCGCGGCATGCCGGGCACGCGGTTTGATGTAGCGACAGATGTCGCGCGGAATCAACGGGGTGCGTAACTCAGGCAGGCGCTGGCATCGCCGCATCCCGCCTCATTTCTCCGATTCCGCGCGGCGCTTGCATTTTTCAGGAGGGTGTCATGGCAGGATCGATCTGGCGGCGTCTCGCACCGCTTGCGCTCGTCGCAACGCTTTCGGGCTGCGCGCTGACGACCGGACACCCGAGCGTCGCCGAGCTGAAGTACAACCCCGGCCGGTATCAGAACCGCACCGTCTCCATCGACGGCGTCGTGACCAGCTCCTGGGGGGTGCCGCTGATGCCCTTCAAACTCTATAAGGTCGACGACGGGACCGGGGAGATGACGGTGCTGGCGCAGCACGGCCGGGTGCCGACCCGCGGCGCCCACGTGCGCGTCAAGGGACGGGTCAGCGACATCGCCACGTTCGGGGGTTCTTCGGTCGGCCTGCATCTGGAGCAGACCGGCATCAACTTCCGGCGGCGCTGAGGCGTTCAGGTGGTGATGCGGACGGCGACAGCGGTCATGTCGTCGTTCGGGGGCGTATCGCCGCGCCAGGCATGTACTGCGTCAAAGATCGCCCCGACGACGGTGGCGGGCGGCTGATCGCGGACCTTGCCGACGACCTCGAGCAGGCGCGAGGCCTCGAACTCCTGGCCGCGCGCGTTCATCGCCTCGGAGACCCCGTCGGTGCAGAACACGAAGAGATCGCCGGCGTGCAGCGCGAAGGTGACTTCGTCGTAGGTCGATCCCTGCAACGCCCCGAGCGGCACTCCGGGAAGCTCGATCTGGCCGCAGCTGTCGCCGGTGCACCGAATCGGATAGGGCAGGCCGGAGTTGGCCATCGTCATCGAGCGGCGCTTGAGATCGAAGACCACGTAGCAGAGCGTACAGTAGTACTCCTCGAGTTGACGCTGCTGCAGGATGGTATTGACCGACGAGAGCACGCCGGCGGGGCTCGAGCGGTCGGGCAGGTAGCGCCGCCGGAAGGTGCGGCCGCGTATCAGCTCCGCGGCGAAGACGCTGTAGAGCGCCGCCGGCACTCCCTTTCCTGAGACGTCGCCAACGGCCACCACCAGCGTGTTGGACTCCGGCGACAGGTAGTCGTGGAAGTCGCCGCCGAGCTCGCGCGCGGGCGCGAACGCGGCGGCAACATCGATACCCTTGAGGCGCTTCGGCGGACCGGTGGGCAGCAACGCGGTCTGCACCCGCTGGGCGAAGCGCAGCTCCTTCTCCAGCCGCTCCTCGTTCGAGCGCACTTCCTCATAGAGCCGCGCGTTCTCGATGGCCACCGCCGCCTGGCTGGCGAGCAGGGTGAGGATTTCGACGTCGCGTTTGCTGAAGGCGTCGAGCTCGGGGCTCTCGAGATCGACGACGCCGATGCAGCGATCCTTGAGCAGCAGCGGGATGGCCAGCTCCGAGCGGACATCGGGCACCAGCTTGATGTAGCGCGGGTCCTGCGAGACGTCCGACACCAGCACCGGCTCGCGGTGGAGCGCCGCGTAGCCGACCAGCCCTTCGCCGAGCCGCAGCGGCGGCACCTGCACCTTTTCACCGTACTGGAGCGCGAGCTTCATCTCGAGCTCGCCGCTGGCTTCGTCGAGGAGCAGGATGCCGAAGGTGCGATAGTCGATCAGCCGCTTGGTCAGCTGGGCGATCCGCGCGAACAGCTCGTCCAGGTCGAGGACCGAGGCCACTTCGTGCGCGATCTCGGCGAGCGTCTCGAACGCCTCGGTGTCGCTGCGGCTGCGCTCGAAGAGCCTGGCGTTGATCAGCGCCACGGCGACATGGGCGGCGAACTGGCGCACGATCTCGACGTCGCGGGGGATGAAGTGACCGGGGTTGCGGCTGAGGATGTTGAGCGCGCCGATCGGCCGCGACTTGTGCATCAGCGGCACTACCACTTCCGAGTGCATCCCGGGAACGGCCTCGATGTAGCGGGAGTCCGCCAGCAGGTCGTTGACGAGGAGCGGCTGCTCGCTGGAGATGGCGGCACCGATGAGGCCGGTGCCGAGCTTCAGCCGCAGCGGCCGGTCGCTGTCGGGATAGCCCACCGAATAGGCCGCGCGCAGCTCGGCGCGGCGATCGTCAAGGAGGTAGACCGCGAAGGCCTCGAAGGAAATCAGCCTGCCGATGAGCCGCGGAATCTGGTGCAGCAGCTCATCGAGGTCGAGCACACTGGTCACCTGCCGGCCCAGGTCGAACAGGGTAGTGACGAGGTCGTGTTCGGCCGCGGTGGCGCCGGGCGCCGCGCCGGCCTCGGCGCTGTCCGAGGGGATGCCCTGGCTCACTGAGAGGTGTCGTCCTTCCGCTGCAAAATCCAGATTATACTGCTCTCTACGGGCGCCGGAGCGCCCGCACCCCGATGGACATCACGCTTCCTCTCGACTACAGCGCCATTGAGCGCATCCTGCCGCATCGCTACCCGTTTCTGCTGGTCGATCGGATCACCGAGTTCGAGGCCGACAAGCGGATCGTGGGCATCAAGAACGTGACCCTCAACGAGCGCTACCTGGCGCATCGCCCGGGAGAGGCGCCGGTGCTGCCGCCGACGATTCTGACCGAGGCGGTGGCGCAGGTCGGGGCGATCATGATTCTGGCGAAGCCGGAGAACCGCGAGAAGCTGATCTACTTCATGGGCATCGAGCGCGTCCGCTACCGTCGTCCGGTCCACCCCGGGGACGTGGTCGTCATCGAAGCGCACGTGCGGCGGCTGCGAAGCCGCATGGGGCTGCTGCGCGGCGTCGCCCGCGTCAACGGCGAGGTCGTCGTCGAGGGCACGATGACGTTCGCCCTGGGGCCGCGCAACGACGCCGCCCAGCCGGTCTGACGCTCTACCGCGCGATCATCACCACCATTCCAACCTTCACCCCCCTCGACGTCCAGGCGGCCCATCGCGCGCCGGGATGGTAGTAGCGCCACGCATCGAGCAGCGCCGGGGCCAGGACGAGCGCGCCGATCACGCGCTCGTCGACGCGCGCCGACGCCGCCATTCCGCGCGTGTCGCGCTCCTCGGGGCCGGTGCGCGCGAACGCGGCGCCCGCGTAGGCGGCCGAGGTGATGACGTTGAAGGCGAAGAGGCCGCGGGTGAAGGGGGTGCCCGGACGCCCTCGCCCGCCGCCGCCCCGCAGCAGCCACTCGTTCTCTGCATGCTGGACCCAGAAGCCGGCCGACGAGATCGCGAACTCCCGCCTCGGCGGCAGCCCGGACGAGTGGGTGATGGCAAAGAATGGCAGGCCGTGGAAGTCGACTTTGCGAAGCCCGGGCTTCTCGCCGACCGCCAGATCGACGATCACGTGTCCGGTTTCGTGGGTGGCCAGCCCTGTGACCGCCCCCGCCAGAAAAGATGCAATCCGCTTCCCTGCCGACTCGTCCGGATGCGAGGGCGGCGCAGCCTCCGGCTGAGCCACCACGTCGGCCGAGCCCGCAAGTGATGCCAGCGCCACGACTAAGGCCGTTCTCAGCCATTGCAGCCGGGAGTGACGACGAACGGCACAGCCGTTGCTCTGCTGTAATGGCAGCGGATAACGCGCGGCACGGCTGCCGGCGCCAAGGAGAAGGCACATGCTCGAAACTATTGCGATCATCCTGATTGTTCTCTGGCTTCTCGGGATGGTCAGCGGCTACACACTCGGCAATTTCATCTACGTTCTGCTGGTCGTCGCGATCATCCTCTTCCTCGTGCGGCTGATCAGCGGCCGGAGGGTTTGAGCAGGACGCGCCCCAGGCGCGGATAGTACGACGTGAACTGCCCGCCGCCGCGGTCATCCGTCACGTGGCGGCGGACCTGGTGCAATGTCGCGTCGAGGTCGTCCATCGCCGAGAAGATGAAGGCCTCGACGCTCATCGGCTCGACCGGCGATCCATGTTCCCGACTGCCATGGTGCGAAACGATGACATGCTCGATGCGGGTCAGCAGGTCCTCGGGGAATGCGTCGATCCGCCGGGCCGCGTCGCGCACCAGCATCACCCCCAGCGTGATGTGGCCGATGAGATTGCCGCGGGGCGAATACGAGGTCGCGGCCTCGTAGTGCAGTTCCTCGAGCTTGCCGATGTCGTGCAGGATCGCCGCCGCGATCAGTAGATCTGAATCGGCGCCGTAGGCCGCCGCCAGCAGCGTTCCCACCTCCGTCAGCTTCAGCACGTGTTCGAGCAGGCCGCCGCGATACGCATGATGTACGGTTAGCGCCGCCGGCCAGATCCTCAGCCGCGCGCCGTGAGTCATCAGCACCTCTGACAGCAGCGCCCGGACCCACGGGTTGACGACGGCCCCGACCCGCGCCTCGAGCTCCGCCCACATCTCGTCGATCGGCCGCGGCGCGCTCGGCACGCAGGCATCCTCGCTGAAGCCCTCGCGCATATCCTGATCCGGATTGACGCGGCGGATGCGCTCCACCACCAGCTCGACCCTGTCGCGATGGCGCTCGGCGTGGGCCTGCACCTTGACGAATTCCCCTTCGTCGAACTCCTCCCCAAGCTTCGCCACCTCGTCGAAGACCTTCGCCGCGATCTGGCCGGAGGCGTCCTGCAGCATCAGCGACAGGAAAGGGCTGCCGCTGCGACCGGTGCGCAGCTCCTTCCGGGTGCAGAGGTAGAAGGACCATCCCGCGCTGGAGTCATCGAGCTCGGAAACCGGGGGCAGGCGGGACATGGGAAATCGTAGCAGGTTCCGGGCTCGGGGTTCCGGGTTCAGGTTCCAGGTTCGGGGTTCGGGGTTCGGGGTCGGGGTCGGGGTTCAGGGCTTCGTCGGGCCCGGGGGATCGGATGTGGCGAACTGGGCGGAGAGGTTGGGCTGTTCGGAGATCGCGGCGGGACGCGGACGGCGGGCGCGGACGATGGCGACGCCGATGAAGACCAGGGCGGCGGCCCCGGCCATGCGGCGGTTGAAGGGCTCGCCGAGGAAGAAGACGCCGAGGGCGACGGCAATCACCGGATTGATATACGCGTAGAGCGAGACGAAGGACACGGGCAGGTGCCGGAGCGCGTAGGTGTACGCCACGAAGCCGCCGATGGCCCCGACGGTTGCCAGATAGGCGAGCGAAATCGCGGTCCGGGTGGTGAAAAAAAGGCGCGACCACTCGCCAGTGACGGTGCCGGCGGCGATCATCATCAGCCCCCCGGCCAGCATCTGCGCCGCGGTGGTGCCGAGCACGTTGTCGGCGCGGCCGTGGCGCCGCGAGTAGGCGGAGCCGAGGGACCATCCGAGTGCGGCAATCTGCAGCGCCAGCACTCCCATCAGAAAAGCGCGGCTCGATCCGGTGCTCAGGTGGAGGTCGGGCCAGACCAGCACCAGAATGCCGGCAAAGCCAACGACGAGGCCGACCACCACGTTCGGCCGCAACCGCTCCCCATCGGGAAGGCATGCTTCGACGCCCGCCATCCAGAAGGGGGAGCACGCCACCAGCACCGCGGCAAGCCCGCTCGGCACCCACTGCTCCGCCAGCACCACGCCCCCGTTGCCGAGGACGAGGAGCAGGAAGCCGAGGAGCAGGATCCCGGGCGAGCGCGACAACGGCGGGAGCGCGTGTCCGCGCGCCAGCACGAAGGCGCCCAGCAGGGCGCCGGCGATCGTCCAGCGCAGCCCGCCCATCAGGGCCGGCGGCATCGATTCGAGGCTCACCCTGATGCCCAGGTAGGTCGTCCCCCAGATCAGACAGACCATGACCCAGGCGATATAGGCGTAGCGGCGCTGGCGGTGTGAGGTGTCGGTCACGAACGCGTCCGTGTTCGCGCCGGGCGAAAGAGCGGGGGCGCCATGCGCGGCGTCATCAGCGTTTGAGGAACCCGAAAGAGCCCCGGCCCATCCAGGCACCGCCGTCGATGGTCAGGGTTTCCCCGGTGATGTAGCCGGCGTGGTCCGACACCAGAAATGCGACCGCATCGGCCACTTCGCCGGGCTGGCCGAGGCGGGCGAGCGGCACCATGTCGGTGACGCGCTGCAGCGCCTCGGGAGAATTCCACAGCTGCCGCGCCGCCCCTGCTGATTCGATCGGGCCTGGCGCCACGGCATTGACCCGGATCCGGTGCCGCGCCCATTCGACCGCCAGCGTCTGGGTCATCGACATCACGCCCGCCTTGGCAGCCGCCGAATGGACGGTCCCGGCGCTTCCGGTCCACACGTAGTTGGCCAGGATGGAAACGATCGAGCCGCCGCCGCCCCTGGCAATCATGTGGCGCCCGACCGCGCGCGCGCAGTAGAAGCTGCCGTTCAGGACGCTGCCGACGACGGCGTCCCAGCCGTTGGTGGACAGGTCTTCGGCCGGGCAGACGAAATTCCCGGCGGCGTTGTTGATCAGAATGTCGATCCGGCCGAAGTGACGAGTCACCCGCGTCACCATCTCGGCGACCTGCTCGGGCTTGCGCACGTCGAGCTGGATCGCCTGCGGATCGAGGCCGGCGTGTCGCAACTCGGCGGTGCCGCGTTCGAGGTGGGCGGCGTTGCGGCTGCCGATGGCGACGAGCGCGCCGAGCGCGCCGAGTCGCGCGGCAATCGCCAGGCCGAGACCGGTGCCTCCGCCGGTGACGACGGCGACGCGATTCGAGAGCAGCCCGGGAGCAAACATCGCATCAGATTACCGGTGCGTGCCGACGATGTCCACGCCGGACCGCGCGGCGCGCGGGGAAGACGCTTATAATCCCGCGAAGTGGCAGACCTTCCCATCGCCGCCGCCGCCGCGCCGCCGGAGGCGTTCGCCCGGCTCTTCGAGTCGGTGCACGAGGGCGTCTATATCGGGACGCTGTCGAGCGACACCGCGCGCACCCTGTCGGCGAACCCGTATCTGAAGCTGATGTTCGGGCACGCCTCGGAGACGCCGCAGGACGAAGTGCGTCCGTTCGATCCCGATCGCTTTGTCGATCCCCAGGCGCGCGCCGGTTTCCTCGAACGGCTGGGGCGCGACGGCGCCATCACCGACTACCTGCTGCGGCTGCGCCGCTCCGACCGCAGCCCGATCTGGGTCGAAGTCACCGCGCACGCCGAGCCGGCGGGCACCGGCATCCGTATCGAGGCGCTGATGCGCGACGTCAGCGAGCGCAAGCGGCTGGAAGATCAGGCCCGCGACCTCTACCACCAGCTGCTGCAGGCCGAGAAGCTGGCCGCGCTCGGGCAGACGATTTCCGGCGTCGCTCACGAGCTCAACAATCCGCTCGCCACCATCCTCACCTGGGCCGAGCGGCTCGCGCAGCGATCGGTCGACGAACAGACCCGCCGCGGGCTGGAGACCATCCTCAGCGAGTCCGAGCGGGCCGCGAAAATCGTCCGCAACCTGCTGACCTTCGCGCGCAAGCGCCACACCACGCGCGCCATGGTCGACCTCAATCAGGTGGTGCGCGAGACGCTGGCGCTGCGCTCTTACGAACAGCGGCTCAGTAACGTCAACACCATCGAGGCGCTGGCCTCGGGCCTGCCGCTGGTGTTCTCGGACCCGCACCAGCTCCAGCAGGTCCTGCTCAACCTCATCATCAACGCCGAGCAGGCGATGATCGGAGCGAACGGCCGTGGCACGCTGATCCTGCGCTCCTGGCACGACGCCGACCGCGACGCCGTCATTCTCGAGGTCAACGACGACGGGCCGGGGGTGCCGGACGACGTGCAGCCGCGCATCTTCGATCCGTTTTTCACGACCAAGGAGGTCGGCAAGGGCACCGGCCTGGGGCTGACGGTGGCCTACGCCATCGTCCAGGAGCACGGCGGCCGGATTGCGCTGCGCTCCGAGGCGGGGCGCGGCGCGTCCTTTCACATCGAGCTGCCGGTTGGCGTCGGGCCGCTGAAACCGGCGCTCCCCCGTCCCCCGGATCAGGGTTCGCTGTCGGACGATGTCGGCGCCGGGGCGGCGGTGCTGGTGGTGGAAGACGAGGCGGCGCTCGGCGCGGCGGTGGCGGAAGCGCTGGCCGATGCCGGGTTCGTCGTCGATCGGGCGGGCGACGGCGTCGAGGCGCTCGAGCGGGTACGGGACCGGGCCTACGACCTGATCGTGTGCGACCTGAAGATGCCGCGGCTCGACGGCACGGCGTTCTATCGCGAGCTCGAGCGCATGGATCCAGCGATGACCGGCCGCGTGCTGTTCGTGACCGGCGACGTCGCGGGGACCGAGGCGGAGCGCTTCCTCGAGGAGACGGCCTGCCGATGGCTCGCCAAGCCGTTCCGCCTCAAGGACCTGCTGCGCGTCGCCCGCGAAATGCTCGTCTGATGCGCGGTGATCAGCGCGCGGCTGCGACCGCGCCGACGGCCGCGGGCCGGCGCGACGCCGCCGTCTGCCGCCGCACCGGCGCCGTCGCTTCCGGCGCGCGGTACTGCAACACCACGCCGGGCCCCTGCGGCAGATCGGCCTTGGCCATGCGGCGGCGGCGGATGGTGGCCTGGAACGAGAGAATCGCCGGGCTCATCGGCGCCTCGGCGAAGCACTCGGCGCCAAGCGCCTTCTTCAACCGCTGCACCGCGCGGGCGTGCAGCTGCGACACCCGCGACTCGTTGACGCCAATCTCCGCCCCGATTTCCTTCATCGTCGCTTCCGCATAGTAATAGAGCGCGATCACCCGGCGCTCGCGCGGCGGCAGCGAGGCGATCGCGGCGCGCATGCGGTCGCGTACTTCCTGCTGTTCGTAGGCCTTGTCGGGCGTCGGCGGCTCGCAGGGGACGAGGACCGCGGGAAGCGAGGCGTGGTCGACGTGCTCAGCGGCCGACATCGGCGACGTCGACTCGATGGTGTGAATGCGGACGATAGTGCGGCCGAGCCGCGCCTCGTCGGAACCGACGCGCTTGGCCAGATCGGCGAGTGAGGGCTCGGCGCCGAGCTCGCGGCGCAGCGCTTCGCGCGCCGCTTCGAGCTCACGCCGCTGGCGGCGGACGCCGCGCGGCCAGGCGTCGCGGCGCAGCGCGTCGATCATTGCCCCGCGGACGCGCCGCTCGGCGAAGGTCTCGAACTTGATGCCGCGGGCTTCGTCGAAGCGGCAGGCGGCGTCGATGAGGCCGATCATGCCGTCCTGCACCAGGTCTCCGAGCTCGATTGAATGCGGCATCGAGGCGGCCACCCGACGCGCCAGCGACTCCACGAATGGCAGTCCGGCGGCAATTCGGTCCTGATGATGGGCGGCAAGGGGCTGACGCTGCATGTCTCGGTTCCTCCAGAAGTGCTGGCTGCCACAACGGCAGACCTGCCACCCCAACCGCAACGGGAGTACCAGACACAAAGCGATGAAAAGACGAACCTTCCCCGCAGACGCAGACTCAGCGTAACTAGCTTATTTTTAACAACTTAAAGCGTGAATCAGTGTGAAGGTGTGCGCAGGTACGGGCGGAAGCGTGCCGAACGGTTCGTCAATATTTTGACGAGCGTGGCATGTGTTGCCAAAACCTTGACGCTACTTCGGGAGCTTCGAATGGAGGCGGACTTCGCGCGCGGTGGCCATGGCGTCGAGCACGCTCGCGACCACCTGCGAGGCGCGCGCCCGCGTCATCTCGTCGGCCGCCTTGGCCTCGAGCAGCTCGGCGTTGGCCAGGATGATCCCCAACTGGTTGTTCAGCCGGTGAAACAGCAAGCCCAGATCCGGCCGTTCGCTCACGGGCATCCTCGCGGAGTGGGCATCGGTGGCCCCCCTCATGACGCTTCTTTGCCGGTCAGCTCCCCGGCCCGGCCGGGGTCCCGCCAGAGGGTATCGACGAAGATGCGAACGGATCCGCCGGCCGTACGCACATACTCGACCTTGCCGCCGGCAATCCAGTTGTAGATCGTGCGTCGGCTCACCCCGACCATCTCGCACGCCTTCATGATCGAAATCGTCTTGCGATCGTTGATCATCGCTCTCATCGCCACGCCCGGATGAACCGGACCGGAACGGGTTACCGCATTCGAAGTTCGAGAATGTTATCGGACGGGTGGGCGCCCCGCTGTAGGCTGCCGCGCACACGCGCGCGCCCTCATTCTGGCCCTGCGCCGCGGCTCTCGTTGACCGCCGGACCCTGGGGGTGTCAAAATACCGACCATCTGCCTCCATGGCTGAAGATCCCAAGCATCTGTTGATAGTGGACGACGAGGCCGCGCTGCGCGAGGCCATCGCCGAGCGCCTGGCGGATCACGGCTTCGTGGTCGAACAGGCCGGCAGCGGGGAAGCGGCGCTGCAGCGCCTGGCCGAGTTCGCCTTCGACATCCTCATCACCGATCTCCGCCTGCCGGGCATCGACGGCCGCCAGGTCGTCGACGCGGCGCTCGAGCGCTACCCGGAGATCATCCCGATCGTCATCACCGGCTACGGCACGGTGAAGGACGCCGTCGAGGCCATCAAGCAGGGGGCCGCCGACTTCATCACCAAGCCGTTCCAGTTCGATGCTCTCCTCCACGTGGTCCGTTCGGCACTCGAGCAACGGCGGCTCAAGTCCGAGAATGCGTATCTCCGCTCGCAGCTTGAAGATCGCTACCGCATCGAGGGACTGGTCGGACAGAGCGCTCCGATGCGCAATCTCTTTCAGCTGCTGCAGACCGTCGCGGCGACGTCGAGCACCGTGCTGATTACCGGCGAGACCGGCACCGGCAAGGAGCTCGCCGCGCGGGCGCTCCACCACAACAGCCCGCGCCGCGCCAACCGCTTCGTGGCCATCAACTGCAGCGCCATCCCAGAGACGCTGCTCGAGGCCGAGCTCTTCGGTCACGTGCGCGGCGCCTTCACCGGGGCGATCGCGACACGGCAAGGCAAGCTCGAACAGGCCCACAAGGGGACGCTCTTCCTCGACGAAGTAGGGACGATGAGCCCGGCGCTGCAGGCCAAGATGCTGCGCGTGCTGCAGGAGCGGGAGTTCGAGCGGGTCGGCGACTCGCACACCGTCAAGATCGACGTGCGCATCATCGCCGCCACCCATTCGGACCTGTCGCGGATGGTGGCCGACGGCAGCTTCCGGGAGGATCTCTTCTACCGGCTCAACGTCATCCCGGTGCAGTTGCCGGCGCTGCGCGAGCGCCGCGAGGACGTGCCGCTGCTAGTCCAGCACTTCCTCCAGAAGCTGGCGGGAGAGTCAGGACGCGGCCACGTGACCGTCTCGCAGGACGCGCTGCGGCGGTTGATGGCCTACCCATGGCCCGGCAACGTCCGCCAGCTCGAAAACATCGTCGAGCGGGCGCTCGCGTTCAACCACGGCCGATTGCATCTCGACGTTCAGGACCTGCCGCCGGACATCCAGACGCAGGCCGCGCCGGTCGATGCCGCCGCGGTGTGGTTCCCGGACGAAGGGCTGGATTTCGAGCGCTATATCGAGGGGGTCGAGCTGTCGCTGATCCGGCGATCGCTCGAACGGACCCAGGGGAACAAGCGGCAGGCCGCGAAGCTGCTGAACCTGAAGCGGACGACGCTGATCGAGAAATTGAAGCGGCTCGAGCCGACGGCCGCCGCCGTAAAGCTGCCATAATCGTCCATATGCCTCCCCGGCACAATTACTGGACCATCATCGTCGACGACAAGCCCACGGCGTTCCGCGCCGCCGAGCAGGAAGAGCTGTTGCCGACGCTGAAGCAGCTGCAGGCCCGGCATCCCGATGCGGTGATGAAGTGGTTCGCGCGCGGCCGTCTCTGGGAGTCGCAGGAGGCCGAGCGGAACGACGCAGCGGCGCGGCGCCGGCCGCCGATGGGCGAGCGGCGGCCTCCTTCGGGCGACCGCCGCGGCAAGGAGTGGCGGCCGGGCGGGGAGCACAAGGACCCGCGCGATCGTTTCAAGATCCCGCGCGACGAGAAGCGGCGCCGCTTCGCCGAGAATCTGCATCGCGAGCGTCCGGCGACGCCGCGCGACGAGGCGCCGCCCGAAGGCGCGCCGCCCGCGCCGGACCGACCGCCGCGGGCTGCCGGTGAAGGGACGCCGCGCCGGCAGCGAGACAACGCCCGCGCCGGCAAACCGCCCTGGAAACGCAACCGCGAGGGTGGCGACACACCGGCCGGGAAGCTCGACGGCGAGCGCGCCGCCAGGCCGGCATGGAAGCGGGACGAGACTCGCACCGGCAAGCCGCCGTGGCGGCGGGATCAGGCCGGGGGCGACACCCCTGCCGGGAATCGCGACCACGAGAGTGGCGCCAAACCGGCGTGGAAACCCGAAGGCGAGCGCGGCGCCAAGCCGGCATGGAAGCGGGACGAGACTCGCACCGGCAAGCCGCCGTGGCGGCGCGACGACCAGCACGGTGCCAAGCCGCCGTGGAGGCGGGATCAGGCAGACGGCGGCAAGCCGGCGGGTGGACACCCGAAGCCCTGGAGCCGTCCACCCGCGGGCGGTCCGCGGAAGCCGTGGGAAGCACCGGCCTCTTCAACCGGCGGCGGGCGCGAGGGCTCGTCGTTTGGCGACAGCAGCTCAGGGCGGCCGTCGCGATCAGGACCGTGGACCAAGGACCGGCCGGCGTCGCCGCGGCCCTGGTCCAAGGATCGGCCGCCCACCGCGCGTCCGTGGTCGAAGGATCGCCCGCCGGGGCCGCGTCCGTGGTCGAAGGATCGCCAGGCCGATGCCGACAGGCCGCGGTCGGACCGTCCACCATCGGACCGTCCACCATCAGGCGATAGAAGCCGTGAGCGTCCTCCTGGAGACGGGCGCCCGGGATCGGGCCGTCCACCGGGAGGTCCCGGCCGCTTTCCGCCGCGCCCGCCGCGCGGCGGCGGCCGAGGCGGCGGCGGGGGCCAGGGGCGGTGATCGCCCACGTCATCCTCTTCAGCCCCCGGCCTGAGCTGACGCCCGACGATCGGCGCAGCCTGCTGGAAGCGCTCACCGCCGCCGCGGCGGACATTCCCACCATCCGGCGCTTCAAGGTCGGGAAGCGCATCCGGCACGGCCTGCCGGGTTACGAGCAGATGATGCGCGACGACTACGAGTTCGCCGCGATCGTCGAGTTCGACGATGCCGCCGGGCTGACGGCCTATCTGGCGCATCCGTCGCACCAGTCGCTCGGAGGCCACTTCACCGTGTCGGCCGCGCGGTCGCTCGCCTACGACTACGAGATGGGGGAAGCCGCAGAGGCCAGCGCGCTCGTCGACTGATCCATTTGTTCCGCGGCGGGGGAGAGAAAGAAGTCCTCGACGATCGCCCGCAGGTGGGGAATCGATTCGGCGGCGTTGATCGCCACCCGCAGGTGCGAACCGTTGTCGAGCCCCTTCGTGTACCACGAGTTCAGCGCCCGCAGCTTGTTGATCACCCAGCGATCGTGGCCGCGCGCCGGCAGCGACGGATCCGGCACAGCCGGCTGGCCGGGTGCGACGTGGCGAAACCCTTCCGCTTCCCACAGCCGCTCCTGCATCAGCATCTCGATGTAGTCGAGGAGGAAGCGGCCGCGCTCGACGGCTGAAACCGCGCGCGCCGGGCGCCCCGCGGCGAGATCGGCCGCCTGCTGGAAGATCCACGGGTTCCTGAGCGCCCCGCGCCCGACCAGGACACCGCCGACGCTGGCGCCGCGCATCCGCTCGACCACATGCGCCGGTTCGGTGCAGTCGCCGCTGCCGAACACCGGAATCGAGAGCCCTGCGGCAACCCGTCCGATCAGGTTCCAGTCGGAGACGCCCGAGTACGACTGCGCGGCCGTCCGTCCGTGCACGGCGACCGCGGACGCGCCGGCCTCTTCCAGCCGCCGGGCGAGCTCGGGTGCATTGATCGCCCCCTCGTCCCATCCCGCGCGCATCTTGACCGTGACCGGAATCTTGACCGCGCGGGTCATCGCACGCACCACCTCGGCGGCGTGTGCCGGCTCGCGCATCAGGCTGCACCCGGCGCTGTGCTTGGCAATCTTGTGCACCGGGCAGCCCATGTTGACGTCGACGATGTCCGCCCCCATCCCTTCGACGATCTGCGCCGCCGCCGCCATCTTCGCCGGATCGCCGCCGAAGATTTGAATCGAGACCGGCCGCTCTTCCTCGGTGTACTCCGCGTACTCCAGCGTGCGATCGATGCCGCGGACGAGCCCCTCCGAACTGACCATCTCGGTGACGACGAGCCCGCAGCCCCCCTTCCGCTTCACCAGGCGCCGGAAGGCGGTGTCCGTCATCCCCGCCATCGGCGCAAGGGCGTAGGGAGGCGACAACTCAATCTTGCCAATCTTCATCGCATCACCACCCCGGCACCCCGGCACCTTGACCCCTGGCACCCGGCTCATAATCCCCTGACGTCGGCGGCGTCGACCTCGACGCTGACCGCCTGGCCGATCAGATCGACCGCCAGCACCAGCCGCGCGTGCGCGCCCTTGCGCACCAGCCGCCCGACCACCCCCTTGAGCGGCCCGTGGATGACTTCGACCATCGCCCCTTCCCGGATCAGCGGACAGGGATCGAACTGCAGCTCACTCTCGACCACCCGCCGCACGGCGTCGATTTCGGCGTCTGGAATCGGGACGACTTCGTTGTCGAAGGACACGATGCTGACAACGCCGGTGCACTTCAGGATGGGGAGCCGGTCGCGGCTGTCGAAGCGCGCGAAGCAGTAGCCGGGAAACAGCGGCCAGTCGACCTTCTTCTTGCGATCCTTCCAGCGGCTCCACCGCGTGATGGTCGGCAGGAAGGTCTCGAATCCCCTGATCTGCAGCTGGTCGCGCACGACCTGCTCGTGGCGCGACCGCGTCCAGATCGCGTACCAGGGCTCGCGGGGAAGCTCGGTCATGGCTGGTTCCGGCGGCGTCGCGCTGGACCCGGTCAGTTGCCCGGCGCGCCGGGCGCCGGGACCTGCGCCAGCTGCTTCTCGTAGAGCTTGCGCAGGTCGTCGTTCTTCCACTCGATGATCGCCTGGCCACGGACCCGCGCCAGGAACTTCCGCACCTCGGCCTGCTGCCGGGCGTCGTGGACCTTGTCGGCGACCAGATCGCGGACGCTGTCGAACGGCTGCGGCGCCGCCGGCTTGAGCGACTCGAGGCGCAGAATCTGGAAGCCGCGCGGCACCCGCAGCGGCTCGGTCACGTCGCCGGCCTTCATCTTGGCAATCAGCTGCTGCAGCGACGGCGCCAGTTCGGCGAGGTTGATCGGACCAATCAGGCCGCCGTTGGCCTTGGAGGAGGACGCCGACACTTCCGCCGCGACACGCGCGAAATCCTCCCCACCGGCGACCCGCGCCCGCACCGCCGCCGCCTGCTGGGCCACCTCATCGTCTTTGCCAACGTTGAGCGTCGCCTGGCCGCCCTTCGTGGTCGTCGGCACCTCCAGGAGGATCTCGCGGAGCGTCACGGTGGCGGGCTGGACGAATTCATTCTGATGGGTCAGGTAGTACTGGCGGGCTTCCTCTTCGGTGATCTGCAGCTTGGACCCGACTTCGTCGCGCTGCACCTGGCCGACGAGAAACTGCTTCTCGACGTTGTGGCGCAGATCCTCGAGCGTCATGCCTTCCTGCTTGAGCGCCGCATAGAACTTCTGGTCGTCCTGGAGCTTCTGTTCCTTGCGCAGGTTGTCCATCCAGCTCTTGAACTGCTCGTCGCTGAGGTGGTAGCCCTTCTCCTTGCCCATCTGCAGGAGCAACAGCTCGTCCACCGAGTCGACGAGAATCTGCGGCGTGACCTCGTCCATCGCTTTCTTCAGCGCATCGGCGTCGCTGGCGACGTCCGGCTTCAGCTCGCCGCCGCCGATGCGCTGGCGGATCGCGGCCGTCTGCTTCTCCTCGAGCTCGGTCTGCGTGATGATGTCGCCGTTCACCTTCACCAGCACGCGCTCGATGATCTGGGCGCGCGCCGGCGCCGCCATCGCCACCGCAAGGAGCCCGCCGGCAATCAGCTTGAGATTCATCACATGCACCCTAAGTTACTGTAGCCGAGTATCTTAACAAATCTACCGGCCTTCGGCCAACTCGCGCAGCAGCCCCGACACCCGCGCAAACACGCCGTCGTCCGACCGGGGATTCTCCGTCGCCGGCCGCATGATCTCGTCCTTCGTGAACCCCGACGTCACTTCGCCGGCCTGGGCCCTGGCGGCCCACCACGAGCCGCCGGCCACAGGGTCCCCCCCCTTCCGCTTGCCGCGCGGCGGCGGGATCTGAGACGGCCTGGCGGCGGGCGGGCGCGGCGGCGCCGGCTGGGTCACTGAAACCGCAGTTTTCTTCAGGTCGAGCTTGACGGTGGCGGGCGGCACCAGCATCACGTCGCCGCGGCGCTGGACGACGCGGAACAGCCAGCCTGGATCGAGCTTGGCTTCCGGCCTGAACTTTAAGACGACGACGGAGCCTTCGCGGTCGAGCGACTCGAGCCCGATACGGTCCGAGAGGAGCCGGATCGAGGCGTATTGGGCAAGATTCTGGACCGATTCGGGCGGCGGGCCGTAGCGGTCGCGGACCTCGGCGGTCAGCTTCTGCAGCTCGTCCTCCGAGCGCACCGCCGCCATGCGCCGGTAGACGGTCAGCCGCTGGTTCATGTCCGGTATGTAGTCGTCGTCGATGCGCAGGTCGACCCGGAGGTTGACGTTGGCTCTCAGCTCGTCCTCGAGCTCTTCCCCCTTGAGCTCCTTGATCGTCTGTTCGAGCAGCTTCATGTACATGTCGAAGCCGACCGCCTCGATGTGGCCGCTCTGTTCGCCGCCGAGCAGGTTGCCGGCGCCGCGGATCTCGAGGTCGAGCGCAGCCACGCGGAAGCCGCTGCCGAGATCGCTGAACTCGCGGATCGCCGCCAGCCGCTTCTTCGCCACGCCAGAGAGCGAGTCCTCGGGCGGGATCAGCAGGTAGGCGTAGGCGCGGCGGTCCGATCGTCCGACCCGGCCGCGCAGCTGATAGAGCTGGGAGAGGCCGTAGCGGTCGGCGCGGTTGATGATGATGGTGTTGGCGTTCGAGATGTCGAGCCCGTTCTCGATGATCGTCGTCGCCAGCAGCACGTCGTACTTGTGGGCGACGAAGTCGACCATCGCCTTCTCCAGCTCCTCCTCGCCCATCTGGCCGTGGCCGACGACCACCCGCGCCTCGGGCACCAGCCGGGTGACGAGCTCGCCAATCGAGAAGATGGTTTCGACGACGTTGTGGACGAAGTAGACCTGGCCGCCGCGCTCGATCTCGGTGCGGATGGCGGCGGCGATCACCGCCTGGTCGAACTTGACGACGTTGGTCTGGATCGAGAGCCGATCCTTCGGCGGCGTTTCGATGATCGACATGTCGCGGATGCCGGCGAGCGACATGTTCAGCGTCCGCGGGATCGGCGTCGCGCTCATGGTGAGGACGTCGACGCGCTTGCGCATCTGTTTGATGCGCTCCTTGTGGGCGACGCCGAAGCGCTGCTCCTCGTCCACCACAAGCAGGCCGAGGTCCCGGAACTCGACGTCCTTGGAGAGCAGCCGGTGAGTGCCGACGATGATCTCGACCTTGCCAGCCTTGAGATCCTCGAGCGTGACCTTCTGCTCGGCCTTGGTCCGGAAGCGGCTGACCATGTCGACCCGCACCGGGAACGCCGCGAAGCGATCCTTCAGCGTCTTGAGATGCTGGAAGGCGAGGACGGTGGTCGGTGCCAGGAACGCGACCTGCTTGCCGTCCATCACCGCCTTGAAGGCGGCGCGCATCGCCACCTCGGTCTTGCCGTAGCCGACGTCGCCGCAGAGCAGCCGGTCCATGGTTGTCGGCGACTCCATGTCCCCCTTGATGTCGGCAATGGCGGACTTCTGATCGATGGTCAGCTCCCACTCGAAGGCGTCTTCGAACTCCTGCTGCCAGTGCGAATCCGGGCTGAAGGCATGGCCCTGGACAGCCTTGCGCGCGGCGTAGAGCTTGAGCAGCTCCTCGGCCATGTCGCGCATCGCCTTCTTGACGCGGGTCTTGGCCTTCTCCCAGGTGGTGCCGCCGAGCTTGTCGAGCGCCGGGCGCGAGGCGCCGGTGTATCGCTGGACGAGATCCAGCCGCTCGACCGGGACGAAGAGCTTGTCCTCGCCGGCATAACGGAGCTCCATGAACTCCTGCGGGGTGACGCCGACGTCGATGCGCTTGAGGCCGACGAAGACGCCGATGCCGTGGTCGACGTGGACCACCAGATCCTCGACCTTGAGGTCGCGGAAGTCGGAGAGGAAGGTCCGCGTCGCGGAGCGGCGGCGCTCGTGGCTTTTGCGCTCTTCTTCGAAGACGTCGGTTTCGGCCCAGAGCTGCAGGCCGGCTTCGGGGAGGCGGAAGCCGCGCGAGAGGTGGCCGGTGCCGACCAGCACCGAGGCGGTGCGGACATCCTCGGCCTGCTCGATCGGCGCGGCGAAGATCTGGTAGTCGGCGAGCAGCTCGATGGTGCGCTCGGCGAGGCCCGGCGAGTTGGCGGCAAAGACGATGGTGTCGCCTGCCTGCCGTCCGCTCTTGACCTCGGCGGCCCAGTCGCGTACCCGTCCGGCGAACTGCAGCGCCGGCTGACAGACGATGTGCGCGGCGTCGTCGAGCGCCAGGGTTTCGAGCGCCGTCGCCCCTTCGAGCCAGGAGGCGGCTTCGCCCCACGAGACCACCAGCGCTTGCGGCGGCTGCGGGCGGGCGCCCTTGGAGACGGCCTCGGCGTGGCTCGCCACAATCTGTTCGGTGAGCCTGGCGCCGTGGGCGGCGACGTCCTCCGGTTCCGAGACGATCACGTGCGGCTTGCCGGCCGACCAGAAATAGTCGAAGACCGTCGCCGGGCGGTCGGGGGCGTCGCCGGGTCCGATCAGCTCCTGCAGCGGCGCGACCGCGGCCTGGCCGAGGCCGGCCGTCGAACGCTGCGTCTCCGGGTCGTAGCCGCGAATCGACTCGATGGTGTCGCCGACGAACTCGAGACGCACCGGCTCGCGGGCGCCGGTCGGATAGAAGTCCACGACCCCGCCGCGGACGCAGAACTCGCCCGGCTCGTCCACGGGATCCTGGCGCGTGTAGCCGGCGCCCGACAACAGGTCGCCGAGATCGGTGGGGGAGATGTCCTGCCCTGGCGTCAGCGCGATCGCGGCCGCGGCCAGCGACTCCGGGGCGCTGACCCTCGGCAGCAGCGACGCGGCCGACGCCACCACCAGCCGGCAGCGCGACTGGGTGAGCGCGTGCAGCACCCGGGCGCGCGCCGAGGCGATGTCGAAGTGCGGCGCCAGCCCCCGATAGGGATCGACTTCGTGGGACGGGAAGGGCAGGACGCTCTGTTCGATCTCGGCGTCGGACACGCCTTCGAGCGCGGAGAAGAAGAACCGCGCGTCGGTGGTCATGGTCTCGACGTCGCCGTCGGTCGGCACGACCAGCAGTGTCAGACCGCGTTCGGCGGCAACCGCCGCGAAGAACGCCTTGGCGGGATTGGTCAAACCCGAGACCTTGCCGGCCGGGAGCCCAAGCCTCAGCCGGCTGGCGGCGGACTTCAGCAGCGAGCGGAGGGTCAGCGAGCTGGAGGTATATGAGGACATCGGCGCGGCGTTGAACCTTCTATTTTACCGTATCGCGCGGGTGCAGCGGCCACGGCCCTGCCGGCGTTTGCGGCTGGGCTCGCCGGGTGCGATGATGACCGGGCTCAGCGGGACATCCGTCCGAGGGCAGGATCAAACGCCATCCAGCGCAGGAGAAGTATCGATGATAGTCAAGCGTGTCGGCCCACTGTCGTTCGCCAGGATTGGCGGAACGCTCTACGCGCTTCTGGGACTTCTGGGCGGGGTGGTCTTTGCCATGGTGACCGCGGCCAGCGGGCTGGTATCACGGGGACAGGCCACGGGCACTCCCTGGGGCATGGGCCTGGGTCTCGGCGCCGTGGTCCTCTTCCCGATCCTCTACGGAGCCATCGGCTTCGTCGGCTGTCTCCTCTGCGCCTGGCTCTACAACGTGCTGGCTGGACTGGTCGGCGGGATCGAAGTCGACGTGCAGTAGGCCGTCCAACGAGTGGTGCATCTGTCCCGCCGGGCCTTCCCTGCCGGGCCGGCGCAGGGATGGCTCCTCGAACGCGGCGCTACGGCCCGGCCGCACTCTTGATTCTCTCCACCAGGGAGGTCGTCGAATAGCCCTCTTCGACGGCTATCCGGACGACGCGTCCGCCGCTGGCTTCGACGATGTCGCGGCCGACGATGGCGTCCGCGGCCCAGTCCGCTCCCTTGACGAGCACGTGCGGCTGCACCAGCCGGATGATGCGGTCGGGGGTGTCCTCCAGGAAAAGCACCACCGCGTCGACGCAGGCGAGCGCCAGCAGTACTTCGGCGCGCTCTTGCTGCGGGTTGATCGGGCGCGCCGGCCCCTTGTTGCGGCGGACGGACTCGTCGGCGTTCAGCCCGATGACCAGCGCGTCGCCGAGCGCCCGCGCCTGCTGCAGGTAGCGGACGTGGCCTGGGTGGAGGAGGTCGAAGACGCCGTTGGAAAAGACCACGGTCCGGCCTGCCTCGCTGTGGCCGCGGACGAACGCCCGGATCCCGGCGTTGTCCAGCAATCCGCCGGCGGCGCGATCACGCGTCATCGCCGGTCCGCACGAATGTCAGGCTGTCGGAGAATCGCCAGGCGTGCCGCGGCCGATAGATGCCGACGTCCTTGGTACGCGACTTCACCCGGAAGGTATAGAGCAGGCGGTGGTAGTCGTAGGGGTAGCCGTCGACCTTGTGGATCGCGACATCGAGCTTGTAGGTGCCCTCGACCAGGTCGAGGCTGTCGATGGTGAAGCGCGCCTCGGCATCGCCGAAGATGCGGACCCCCTTGAGCTCCTCGAGGCTGGTGTTGGTGCCGTAGCAGCAGACTCCTTCGGCGTTGAAGAGCCCGATGCCGATGACGAAGTCGTCGATCGCCAGCGGCGCCCGCAGCGCGATGTGCACCGCGAGCGACTCGCCGGAATGAAAGACGTGCGCGGCGGCGCCGTCGGGGCCGTGGAGCTCGACCCCGGTAATCTCCACCTCACGCGAGCCCCATCGTCCTTCCGTGGCGCGGAACATGTCCGCCGGCGCGTCGGCGGTCTCGATCGGATGGTCGGGCAGGACCGCGCTGGCCGGTTCGTCTGGCGACATCACCGCGGCCGAGTCCTGCGCCCGCTGGTCGCTGGCCGCCAGCTGGTGCTCCTCGCTGACCTCGACGTCGGTGATGTAGGCGCCGACGATCCGCTTCGGATCGCCCATCCCCTTCATCTCCCCGCCGTCCATCCACAGCGCGTCGTCGCAGAACCGCTCGACCAGCCCGAGCGAATGGGTGACGAGGAGAATGGTCTTGCCGCGGCGTTTGAACTCGGCGAACTTGTCGAGGCACTTGTGGGTGAAGCCCTCGTCGCCGACGGCGAGCACTTCGTCGACCAGCAGGACGTCCGGATCGACGTGGATCGCCACCGCGAAGCCGAGCCGCATGTACATGCCGGAGGAGTAGGTCTTGACCGGCGCGTCGATGAAGTCCTCCATCTCCGCGAACTCGACGATCTCGTCGAAGCGGCGGGTGATCTCCCGCTTCGAGAGCCCGAGCATGATGCCGTTGATGAAGACGTTCTCGCGCCCGGAAATCTCGGGGTGGAATCCGGCCCCGAGCTCGATCAGCGCCGAGATCCGCCCTTCGACAGCGACCGTGCCGGTGGACGGCTTGGTGATGCCGGCAACCAGCTTCAGCAGCGTGCTCTTGCCGGAGCCGTTGCGGCCGATGACCCCGAGCGTCCGCCCGCGCGGCACCTGGAAGGTGACGTCGCGCACCGCCGAGAAGGTCTCGTCGGGCCGGAGGTTGCCGATCAGGCTGCGCGACAGCAGCGCGCTCTTGAGCGTCGAGAACTGCCGCCGCCGGCTGTAGCGCCGGTAGACCTTCGAGGCATGGGTCACAGTGATGGCGTTCATGACTCAGTCGCCAGTTTCCAGTTTCCAGTTTCCAGCCGCCGGTAGCCAGTTCGTGTCTGGCTCTCTGGTGACAGGCTACTGGATACTGGCGACTGGCTCACACTTCCTCCGCGAACGTGTCTCTGAGCCGGTCGAAGATGAAATAGCCGAACAGGAAGAACGCCACCGAAATGGCGCCGAGGAGCAGCAGCCAGCGGAGATGGCCGAAGTCGCCGCGGAAGAACAGGATCTCCTGATACGAGACCGCGAGATGGGTGAAGGGGTTGAGGTTGAGGAACTGCTTCGCCAGCGGCGGCGCCTGGAACCAGGGGTAGATGATTGGCGTGGCGAAGAACCAGAACGTCAGCAGGTTCGAGAGGATGTCGCGGATGTCGCGAAAGTGCACCGTCAATGCCGACAGCACCAGCGCGAAGGCGACCGTCAGGATCAGCTGAATCAAGACCACCACCGGCAGCCACAGCAGCGTCAGCCCCGGCGGCAGGCGGTACCAGGCGAGGAACGCCGCCAGGATGGTCATCCCCAGGAAGAAGTGAATCATGTTCGCCAGCACCGTCACGATCGGCAGGATCTCGGCGGGGAAGAGCACCTTCTTGATCAGGTTGCCGCCGGAGATCAGCACGTTGGCCGACTCGGCCAGCGACGACGAGAACCACGTCCAGGGGAGGATGCCGCAGAACATGAACACCGCGTAGGGCTCGACGCCGGTGTGGGTGCCGGGCATCACGTACTTGAAGACCAGGGTGTAGATGGTCAGCAGCAGCAGCGGGTTGATGAACGACCAGAAGAACCCGAGCACCGATCCGCGATAGCGGGCCTTGAGCTCGCGCGCCACCAGGCTCTGGATCAGCCCGCGGTAGCGGAACAGCCGCGCCAGGTTATGGAACATCGAGGGCGAGGACGAGGGCGGTGATGTTGTCGGGGCCGCCGGCTTCATTGGCGGCATCGATCAGGCCGCGGCAGATGTTCTCGAGCGGCACGTCGGTCTGCCCGAGAATGGCGGCGATGCGGTCGTCAGGCACGACGCCGAAGAGCCCGTCCGAACAGAGCAGGTAGCGCTCGCCGGGGGCTGGCGCGACCTCGACGACGTCCACTTCCGGATCGTCCCCTCCCGAAAGCGCGCGAGTGACGACGTTGCGCCAGGGATGCTGGCGCGCCGCGGTCGGGGTCAGCGTTCCGGCGCGGACCTGCTCCTCGACCCAGGAGTGATCGTGGGTGATCTGGGAGAGCGCGCCGTCCTTGAGGACGTAGACCCGGCTGTCGCCGACGTGGCCGACGCTGGCCGAGGCCTTCCCGATCAGCACCGCGGAGGCGGTCGTCGCCATGCCGCGCAGATCCTGGGAGTCGGCGATCGCCGACGCGATGCGGCGATTGGCGAGCCGGAAGGCCGCCTTGAGCCGGTTGGCCTCGAGGCTGAGGCCGGGATCGAACGGAAACGGCCAGGTGCGGTTCTTGTCGACGACGGCGGTTTCCTCGACGAAGGCTGCGATCGCCTCCACCGCCACCCGCGACGCGACCTCGCCGGCGACGTGCCCGCCCATGCCGTCGGCGACCACGAACAGGCCGACGTCGGCGCGGGTCGCGTAGCTGTCTTCGTTGCTCGTCCGTCTGAGACCCGGGTCCGTGCTGACCGCCCACGAGAGCGAATGCGCCGGCGTCATGATGGCGCCCTAGCCCTTCACGGCGTCACGCAGCCGCCTGCCGCTCCCCGGCACGCGCGCCGACACATCGAGCCTGGCGATGGACTTCATCAGCGCCAGCCGGGCGCGCTCGTAATCGATGTCCGACACCGCCTTCGCGAGCCGCTCCTCGGCGCGCTTCTTCGACGCTTCGGCGCGTTCGACGCTGATCTCCTCGGCGCGCTCGGCGATCCGGGCGAGAATCGTCACCCGGTCGGGTAGGACCTCGGCGAAGCCGGAGGCAATCGACAGGTAGAACTTCTCCTGTCCCTTGCGGTACCAGAGCTCGCCGACGGCGAGCGCGGCCAGCAGCGGCGTGTGTCCGGGCAGGACGCCGAAGTAGCCTTCGGCGCCTGGAATCTCCACTTCGTCCACCTGGTCCTGGACGATGCGCCGCTCCGGCGTGACGATCTGCAGATCGATGTGCGTGGGCAGGGCCATCGCGGGCTAGGCGCCTTTCATCTTCTCGGCCTTCTCGACCGCTTCTTCAATCGAGCCGACCATGTAGAAGGCCTGTTCCGGCAGCTGATCCCACTTGCCGGCGACGATTTCCTTGAAGCTGCGCACGGTGTCGGCCACCGGCACGTACTTGCCGGGCAGGCCGGTGAACTGCTCGCCGACGAAGAACGGCTGCGACATGAAGCGCTGGATCCGGCGCGCCCGGCCGACGGTGAGCTTGTCCTCTTCGGAGAGCTCGTCGATGCCGAGGATGGCGATGATGTCCTGCAGGTCCTTGTAGCGCTGCAGGATCTGCTTCACCTGGCGGGCGACATTGTAATGCTCGTCGCCGATGATCCGGGCGTCGAGGATGCGCGAGGTCGAGGCCAGCGGATCGACCGCCGGATAGATGCCGAGCTCGACGATGGCGCGCGACAGGTTGGTGGTGGCGTCGAGATGGGCGAAAGTGGTGGCGGGCGCCGGGTCGGTGTAGTCGTCGGCCGGCACGTAGATCGCCTGGACCGAGGTGATCGATCCCTTCTTGGTCGAGGTGATGCGCTCCTGCAGCTCGCCCATCTCGGTGAGCAGCGTCGGCTGGTAGCCGACCGCCGACGGCATCCGGCCGAGCAGCGCCGAGACTTCCGAGCCCGCCTGGGTGAAGCGGAAGATGTTGTCGATGAACAGCAGCACGTCCTTGTGCTCGGCGTCGCGGAAGTACTCCGCCACGGTGAGGCCGCTGAGGGCGACGCGCAGGCGGGCGCCGGGCGGTTCCGTCATCTGGCCGTAGACCAGCGCGGCGCGCGACTTCGAGAGGTCCTCGCTGTTGATGACCCCGCTCTCCTGGAACTCCAGCCAGAGGTCGTTGCCTTCGCGGGTCCGCTCGCCGACGCCGGCGAACACCGAGACGCCGCCGTGCTTCATCGCGACGTTGTGGATCAGCTCCTGGATGATGACCGTCTTGCCGACGCCGGCGCCGCCGAACAGGCCGATCTTGCCGCCGCGGACGTAGGGCTCGAGCAGGTCGATGACCTTGATCCCGGTCTCGAACATCTGCAGCTCGGTCGACTGCTCTTCGAGCGTGGGGGCCTTGCGGTGAATCGACCAGCGCTCAGCCGACTCGACCGGGCGGTCCGGAAAGTCGACCGGTTCGCCGAGCACGTTCATCACCCGCCCCAGCGTCGCGGCGCCGACCGGCATGGTGATCGGCGAGCCGGTGTCGATTGCCTCCATACCGCGCTGCATGCCGTCGGTCGGCTTCATCGCCACCGTCCGCACCCGGTTCTCGCCGAGGTGCTGCTCGACCTCGACGATGACGTCGATCGCCTGGCCGCCCTTGCCGTCGGACTTGATTCGCACGGCGTTGTAGATCTCGGGCAGGTGGCCGCCCTCGAACTCGATGTCCACCACCGGTCCGATGACCTGGACGACCCTGCCGACCTTCTGCGCTGCTGCGACTGCCATAAATTGCTGATCCTTGTAGTTGCCAGTTCCCAGTTTCCGGTTCCCAGTTCCTGGGGCTGCCGGCGTTTCTGCAGACCGGTTACTGGCGACCGGTTACTGGCGACTGGTTACTGGCTACCGTCCCGTTAGAGCGCCTGCGCCCCCGAGACGACTTCGATAATCTCGCGCGTGATCGCCGCCTGGCGCACCTTGTTCATGTAGAGCGTCAGCGCCTCGATCATCTCCCCCGAGTTGCGGGTGGCGGCGTCCATCGCGGTCATCTGCGCCGCGAAGAAGGCGGCGTTGGACTCGAGCAGCGCCCGGAACACCTGCACCTCGACGTAGCTCGGCAGCAGGTGCGCGAACAGCGCCGCCGGCTCCGGCTCGTAGAGATAATCGACCACCGGGGCGTCCGCCGCCGCGTCCGCGCCGCCGCTGAACGTCCCGCGCGGGATCGGCAGCAGCTGTTCGACGACCACGTGCTGCACCATCACCGACCGGAACTCGTTGAACGCCAGGTAGACGCTGTCGACCTCGCCGCCGACGAAGGCATCGATGGCCATCCTGGCGATCTCCTGGGCGTGCTCGTACTTCAGGCTGGCGAAGAGGTTGACCTGCTCGTAGCGCACCTCGAGGCCGCGCCGCGCGAAGAAGTCGCGGCCGCGGCGGCCGACCAGGCCGAGCGAGACCTGCCGCGCGCTCTGCTCGGCGACGAAGACTCCCGACGCCTTGATGACGTTGGTGTTGAAGCTGCCGCACAGCCCGCGATCCGCGGTGATCACCACCAGCAGCGCCCGGCCGCCGGCCCGCGGCGCCGCCCGCTCGTCGAGCAGCGGATGCGTCGTCGGATCGACGCGCGCCGCCAGGCTTTCGAGGACCCGCCGCATCTCCGAGGCGAACGGCCGCGCCTGCTGCACCCGCTCCTGCGCACGCCGCAGCCGTGACGCCGCGACCATCTTCATCGCCTTGGTGATCTGCTGCGTCGACTTGACCGCGCGCACCCGCCGCCGGATGTCGATGAGGGACGGCATCCTAGTGTCCCGCCACTACGCGACCGCCGCCTTGCGCGCCGCGGCGAAGGAGTCGCCGTACTCCTTGAGCGTCTGGGTCAGGTCGGCCTTGATGGCGTCGTCGATCTGCTTCTTCTCCGCGAGCGAGGTCAGCAGCTGCGCCCGCCGGGTGTCGAGGAACTGGTAAAGGCCGGTTTCGTAGTCGCGGACGTCCTCGACCGCGACCGCGTCGAGGAAGCCGTTGGTCGCGGCGTAGATGATGATCACCTGCTTCTCGACCGCGAGCGGCTGGTACTGCGGCTGCTTCAGGACCTCGACCAGCCGCCGGCCGCGATTGAGCTGGCTGAGGGTGGCCTTGTCGAGGTCGCTGCCGAACTGCGCAAACGCCGCCAGCTCGCGGTACTGCGCCAGGTCGAGCCGCAGCGAGCCGGCCACCTGCCGCATCGCCTTGACCTGCGCCGAGCCGCCGACGCGCGAGACCGAGTTGCCGACGTTGATCGCCGGGCGCACGCCCTGGTGGAAGAGGTCGCTCTCCAGGAAGATCTGGCCGTCGGTGATCGAGATGACGTTGGTCGGGATGTAGGCCGAGAGGTCGCCGGCCTGGGTCTCGATGATCGGCAGCGCCGTCAGCGAGCCGCCGCCGAGCTCCTTGCGCAGCTTGGCGGCGCGCTCGAGCAGGCGCGAGTGCAGGTAGAAGACGTCGCCGGGATACGCCTCGCGGCCGGGCGGACGCCGCAGCAGCAGCGAGATCTCACGGTAGGCCTGGGCGTGCTTGGAGAGGTCGTCGTAGACGAGCAGCGCGTGGCGGCCGCTGTCGCGGAAATACTCGCCCATCGCGCACGCCGCATAAGGGCTGATGTAAAGCAACGGCGCCGGGTCGGAGGCGCCGGCGGCGACGACGATGCTGTACTCCATCGCCCCGGCTTCCTCGAGGGTCCGCACCACCTGCGCGATCGTGGACTGCTTCTGCCCAATCGCATTGTAGATGCAGACGACGTCTTTCCCCTTCTGGTTGATGATCGCGTCGACGGCGACGGCGGTCTTGCCGGTCTGCCGGTCGCCGATGATCAGCTCGCGCTGGCCGCGCCCGATCGGCACCATCGCGTCAATCGCCTTGAGGCCGGTCTGGAGCGGCTCCTTGACCGGGCTGCGATCGACGACCCCGGGTGCGATGCGCTCGATCTCCATGTAGGTCTGGGTGACGATCGGCCCCTTGCCGTCGATCGGCTGCCCGAGCGCGTTGACGACGCGCCCGACCAGCTCCTCGCCGACCGGCACCGAGATGATCCGCCCGGTGCGCTTGACCGTGTCCCCTTCACCGATCTTCTGATATTCGCCGAGCAGCACCGCGCCGACACTCTCCTCCTCGAGGTTCAGCGCGATGCCGAAGACCCCGTGCGGAAACTCGAGCATCTCGCCCGCCATGGTGTTCTCGACGCCGTGCACGCGGGCGATGCCGTCGCCAATCGAGACCACGGTGCCGACCTCGGCAACGTCGACATCGGCCGCGTAGCTGCCGATCTGGTCGCGGATGATCTTGGAGATTTCTTCTGCTTTGATGTCCATGCGCTCTTTCGTTCGCTGCGGCGCCTATCCGGCGCTCGCCGCCAGGGTCTCTCTCATCTTCGCGAGCTGCCGCGTGACGCTGCCGTCGTAGACGGTACTGCCGATCCTGGTGATGGCGCCGCCGATGATCGCCGGGTCCACCCGCGACTCGACGT
>JAYTEJ010000100.1:0-3145 GCA_043735365.1 Acidobacteriota bacterium | reverse complement strand
ACCGACCTCAGCGATGTCGCGGAGCTCGAGGAGCAGCTGCGACTGAAGGACAGCCTGGCGCGGCTCGGCGAGCTGACTGCCGGCATCGCCCACGAGTTCAGCAACGGCCTGGCGACGATCCACGGCTATGCGCGTCTGCTGGCCATCGATCAGCTGCCCGCGGATTTCCGCCCCTACGTGCAGGGCATCCGGGACGAGACCGAAGCCCTCGGCCAGGTGGTGACCAACTTCCTCAACTTCGCCAAACCCGCGGACCTGACCCTGGCCCCCGTGGACATGCGCGGCATCATCGAACGCGCCGCCGAGGAGATCCGCGGCGAGGCGCGCGCGCGCGGCGGCGACGTGACGGTGAGCGGCTGGTTCGGGATGGTCGAGGGGGACGAAGTGCTGCTCCGCCAGGCGTTCAGCAATCTGTGCCGCAATGCGCTCGAGGCCTGCTCCGATGCGCAGGTGCCGCCCCGGGTGGCCATCGAAGGCGCGGAGGACGAGGTCCACGGCGCGCTGCGGATCCTGGTCAGCGACAACGGCCCCGGCATCAAGGCGGGGGTCGAGTCGAGAATTTTCACGCCGTTCTTCACGACCAAGGCCCGGGGCACCGGGCTCGGCCTGGCGCTGGTCCAGAAGATCATCGTCACCCACAACGGCCGGATCAGCGCCGCGAATGCCGAGCACGGCGGCGCCCGCCTGACGGTCTCGCTGCCCCTCAACCGGCCCTGAGGCCGGCTGCAAATTAGGGGCTCCTCCCGCCGATTCGGCCCTCCAGGTCCAGATCTGTCAGCGCGGGTACCAAAACGGCACATCAGCCCGATTCCGCTGTCGTCGAACGCTTCTCCGAACCGCCTCTAAACCACGACATTACTCAGGGTTAGGGTGCGGAATCATGACCTCTGCCGGGCCATGGCCATGCTCTTGCTCAAACTCCATCCGATGGTTCCCACACGTCCCCCGGCTGGCTCGTCCGCGGGCTTCACGCTCGTCGAACTGCTGCTCGTCGTCGGCCTGATTGGCACGATGGCGGCGGTGGCGCTGCCGGTGATGAAGGACATGACGGCGAGCATCAAGCTGAATGACGCCGCGCGGATGGTCCAGCGCGAGCTGGACGGGGCGCGGCTCAAGGCGGTGTCGGTCAACCGCGTGATGCGGGTCCGAATGAACTGCCCGGCGACTGGCTACATCCGGCGGGTGGAGGTCGTGACGGCGGCGGTGGACAGCGCTTCGAATCGCTGCCTCGATTCCGCCTACCCGTTTCCGGCCGCGGACAACGACATCATGACCCGACCGAACTTCGACGGCGCGGTGCGGGCGCTGCCAACCGGGGCCACGGTCACCACCAGCAACATCCAGTTCTCGCCGGACGGGACCGCGAACGAGGTGGTCGCGGGTGTGCCGCAGGCGATTGCCACGGTGGTGACGCTGACGATTACGCGCGAGGGCAAATCCAAAACGGTGACGGTCAATGGCATTGGCAAGATTCAACTCCAGTAGCCGCGGCTTCAGCCTCATCGAGGTCATCATCTCGATGGCGTTGCTGACGATCGTGTCGCTGGGCGTCGCCCAGGTGTTCGCGATGACGCAGCGCGTCAACCTCGTCGCCCGCGGCCAGACGTCGACCACGGCGATGGCGGAACAGAAGCTCGAACAGCTGCGCGGACTCACCTGGGGCTTCGATCTGCAGGGGCAGGGCCTGCCGCTGACCGATACCACGACCAATCTCGCGGTGTATCCCACCACCGCCACCGGCACCGGACTGAACCCCTCGCCATCGGACGCGCTCGAGCAGAACACGCCGGGCTACGTCGACTTCCTCGACGCCAACGGCACCTGGGTGGGAACCGGCACCACGCCCCCTGGCACGGCGACGTACATCCGGCGGTGGAGCATCCTGCCGCTGCCCACCAACCCGAACAATACGATCGTGCTCCAGGTCCTGGTGACGCCGATTGCCAGCGAAGCGACGCGTGTCGCCACGGCGTACACGCGCACGAGGATGCTGCCCGATGCGCTGCTCGTCAGCGTCAAGACAAGGAAGGCGTCATGAGTCCGCTGGTCCGCCGGCGCCTGTCAGCGGAGTCCGGCTTCTCGCTGGTCGAACTGCTGATCTCGACCGCCATCATGCTGGTCGTGACCGGCTCGATCTTCCGGATGATGAACCCCGCCCAGGGCAGCGCGCAGGCCCAGCCGGAAGTGGCCGACATGCAGCAGCGGATGCGCGTCGGTACGGACGCGCTGTTCAAGGAGCTGATCATCGCCGGAGCGGGTCCCTACCAGGGGCCGGTGACCGGTTCGCTCGTCGGGTTCTTCGCCCCGATCGTGCCCCGCCGCGTCGGCGACATCGGCGCGGATCCGACCACGGGGCCGAGCAGCTTCCAGGACGACCGCATCACACTGACCTACATCCCGAACAGCTATTCGCAGACCACCATCAGCGCCGCCATGCCGCCGACCTCGACGGAGCTGAAGGTCGCCGCCCAGCCGAACTGCCCGTCCGGCCAGCCGCTCTGCGGGTTCACCATTGGCATGGACGTCGTCATCTTCGACACCGCCGGACACTGGGACACCTTCCAGGTCACGCACGTCCAGGATCCGGCGGGACACCTGCAGCACCGGGGAACGGATCTCAATTATTCCTATAACGTCGGCGCGTCAGTGACGCAGATCGTCAGCAATACCTACTACTTGAATCGGACGACCCGGCAGCTGATGAAATACGACGGCCATACCAGCGACGTCGCACTGGTCGACAACGTCGTTGACCTGAAATTCCAGTATTTCGGCGATCCCAACCCTCCCCGGCAGCCCAAGCCGCCGCTCGGCGTCGCCAACTGTCTCTACGACGCGGCCGGGAACTACATCACCCAGCCAACGCTGCCGACCGCCGACGGCTCGCTGGTCGAACTGACCGCCGCGGTCCTGACCGACGGGCCCTACTGCGGCGCCGGCGACAACCAGTTCGATGTCGATCTCCTGCGCGTGCGCAAGGTCAAGGTGACGATGCGGATGCAGACCGGCAACGCCAGCCTGCGCGGCAACGACCCGGCGCGCTTTGTCAACGCTGGCACGGCGGTCGGCGGCGATCGCTACGTGCCGGACTACCAGATGCAGTTCGAAGTGTCCCCCCGCAACCTCAATCTGACACGGTGATGAC
>JAYTEJ010000099.1:0-3126 GCA_043735365.1 Acidobacteriota bacterium | reverse complement strand
AGCAGCGCCAGGCCCCGCCCGCCCACCAGCGGGTTCGGGTCCTCGCCAGCAACGACCACGCGCGCGATCCCAGCGTCGACCACCAGCGGCGCGCAAGGGCCGGTACGCCCGACATGCGAGCAGGGTTCGAGCGTGCAATAGAGCGTGGCGCCCCGCGCCCGGGCGCCGGCCGCGAGCAGCGCCTGCACCTCGGCGTGCGGGCCGCCGGCGAACTCATGGCAGCCCGATCCGACCACGACCCCCTCGGGGTCGACGATCACGGCGCCGACCATCGGATTCGGACTCGTCCGGCCGCGTCCGCGCTCGGCCACCGCCAGAGCCCGGGCCATGTAGAAGGCGTCGGTCAGCACATCAAAGTGCCAGGGTGCCAAGGTGCAAGGTGCCAAATTGCCAAGGTGCACAGTGTCAAAGTGCCCGGGTGCCAGGGTGCCAGCGCGCTGCGGCGTCCTACCACGCCTGCTCGAAGAGCGCGTCGACGTACTCATCGGGGGAGAACGGGATGAGGTCGTCGATGCCCTCGCCGACGCCGACGTAGCGGATCGGCAGCTTCAGATCGTGGGCGATGGCGACCGCGATGCCTCCCTTGGCGGTGCCATCGAGCTTGGTCAGGACGATGCCGTTGACGCCGGCAACGGCCATGAACTCGCGCGCCTGGGCGAGGCCGTTCTGGCCGACGGTGGCGTCGAGGACGAGGAGCACCTCGTGCGGGGCGCCGGGGATCTCGCGCGCGGCGATGCGGCGGATCTTCTCGAGCTCGGTCATCAGGTTCACCCGGGTGTGCAGCCGTCCCGCGGTGTCGACAATCAGCACGTCCCGGCTGCGGGCTTTGGCCGCGGCGATGGCATCGAAGACGACCGCCGCGGGATCGGCGCCGCCGCGGGCGCGGATGATATCAACCCCCGCCCGCGTCGCCCAGATCTCGAGCTGCTCGACGGCCGCGGCGCGGAAGGTATCGGCCGCGCAGATGAGCGGCGAGCGTCCCGACTCCTTGATCAGCCGCGCCAGCTTCCCCACCGTCGTCGTCTTGCCGGTGCCGTTGACACCGACGATCATCATCACGTGCGGCCGCACTCCCTCGGCCGCGGGAGGATTGGCCGCCCGGAGGATGGTGCGGATCTCTTCCTTCACCAGCGTCCGCAGCGACTCCGTGCGGCCCCGCCGCGCCCGCACCGCCTCGACGATGCGGGCGGTCGCGGCGACGCCGACGTCGGCCGAGATCAGCGCCTCCTCGAGCGCCTCCTCGGTCTCGACGTCAACCGGCTGGCCGCGCCGCGCCGGATCGTCCCCGCGCTGCACCACGTCGTCCAGCCGCTCGGCAAACTGCTGCTTGGTGCGGGCCAGCGACTGCTTGATTCTGTCGAAAAACCCCATGTGTCCTTCCGCCTATCCGTCGAGCTCGGCCTTCTGCGGCCGGCTCATGAGCGCGCCGACCGCCTCGCGCGGTGAGGCGCGTCCGTCGAGGACTGCGGCCATCTGCGCGGTGATCGGCAGCTCGATGCCGTGGCGGGCGCCCAGCGCCAGCGCCGCTCCGGTGGTGCGCACGCCCTCCGCCACCATGTGCAGCTCACCGAGGATCTGCGCCAGCGCCCGGCCGCGTCCCAGTTCGATGCCGACGTGCCGATTGCGGCTCAGCCCGCCGGTGCAGGTCAGCACGAGATCGCCGAGGCCGCTCAACCCGGACAGCGTGTCGCGCCGCCCTCCTTCCGCGCAGGCAAGGCGGGAGATCTCCGCCAGGCCGCGGGTGATGAGCGCCGCCATGGCGTTGTGTCCGAGACCCAGCCCCTCGACTGCGCCCGCGGCGATGGCAATCACGTTCTTGAGCGCGCCGCCGATCTCGACCCCCGGCACATCGTCACTCGCATAGAGCCGCAGCCCCGGGCCGCGGAACTGCTCCTGCACCCGCGCGGCCGCGGCGCTGTCGTACGAGGCGGCGAGGATCGCCGTCGGCAGGCCGCGCGCCACCTCGGACGCAAAGCTCGGCCCCGAGAGGACGACGACCGGCCAGCGGCCCGACGTCTCCCGGCCGATGACCTCGGACATGCGCAGCAGCGAGTCCTGTTCCAGGCCCTTCGCGGCGCTGACCAGGACCGCGCCAGGCCCCAGAAAGGCGGCCGCGGAGCGCGTGACCTCTCTCAGCCCATGAGAGGGGACGGCGATCACTACGAAGGCCGCGTCCTGGACGATCCGGGCGAGCGAGGCATCGACGACGACCTCGGGGGGCAGCGCCGCATCGGTCAGGTACGACGGGTTGCTGCGGGTGCGCGCCATTTGTTCGACCAGGGCCGCGTCGCGGGCCCACAGGCGCACCCGGCGTCCGGATCGCGCGAGATGGATCGCCAGCGCCGTGCCCCAGCTGCCGGCGCCGAGCACCGCGACGGTGATCAACGGAGCCGCTCCGTCGTGTCGCGACGCCGGAACGCCGCGGGGTTCGCGCCCGAGGGGGCCAGCGGGTCAGGCGCCATGCGCATGCCGAATCATCGAATCAATGGTACTCGCAAGCTGTGCCACTCGACGCAGTGGACGGCGGGCGTCAGGCGTCCGGGGAGGCCTGGAGGGTGCGGCGGACCATGTCGAGCGCGGCCTGTGAGGCCTGGAACTTCACCTGCGGCCGTCCGCCGAAGAACGAGAACAGGCGCACCCGGGCGGAACGGTCCTGCCCGGTCAATGCGATGGCCACGGTGCCCACCGGCTTGGCCGGAGACCCACCGCCCGGGCCGGCGATGCCGGTGACGCCGAGCGCCAGGCTGGACCCCGTTCTCGCGCGGATGCCATCGGCAAGGGCGACCGCGACCACTTCGCTGACCGCTCCGTGGGTGGCAATCGCCGCAGCCGGCACGTCCGCCAGCGCTGTCTTCAACTCGTTGCTGTAAACGACCGCGCCGCCAAGCACGTACTGCGAGCTGCCCGGCACGTCGGTGAGACGCGACAGGATCAACCCCCCGGTGCAGGACTCGGCTGCCGAAATGGTCAGCCCGCGCTCGCCCAGGAATCCGCCCACCACCTCCTCCATCGAACGGCCGTCGATGCTGAAGACGTCGGCCCCGAGCGCGCCGGCAAGCGCCTCGCGCGCCAGGCGGACCCGGCGCGCGCCCGCCTCCGGATCGCGGGCGCGCACGCTCAGATGCA
>JAYTEJ010000098.1:0-6721 GCA_043735365.1 Acidobacteriota bacterium | reverse complement strand
CAGCTTGTCGTCGTTGACGCCGAGGAACAGCTGACCGGCTGCGGGCATCGATACGGTGGTCAGGTTGCCGATGCCAAAGGCCGGGCCGTTGCCGATGCGGCCGACGAGCGCACCGGCGAGGGCGTTCGGCAGCGGGCCGGCGGTCGAACGGTTGCCGGTCTTGGATCCAGCCGGTGCGGCGATATCGCCCGCGGTCGGGCTCAGCTGCACTTCACCGGTGGTATTGAAGGACAACACTTCCCCCTTCTTCACGGTCAGACCGGTGGAGGTCCACTGCTGACGCGGAGACACCGAAACGCCTGAGCCGGTGGGCGCCGTCAGGGCGCTCGTGGCCCCCGCGGTCGCGGTCGCCGGCTTGGCCAGAATGATCCGGCTGATCTCGGACGACGAGAAGTCGCGATCGCCGGATGCCGTCTTCACCGTAATCCGCAGCGGCGTGGTCCCGCCGATGTCGAATAGCTGGCCGTTGACGGTCGTGCCGCTCTTGAGCACCACCTGCTGGCCGTCGCCGACGTGCGCCCAATCGGCATCGCTCATCGTGCCGCCGCTGAAGTCGATGACCGCGACGTCGTTGGTGGGGATCTGCCGCGACTGACCGTTGACCTTGACCTCGAAGCCGGACCCGCCCATATCGACGAGCTGGCCGCTGACGCGCTCACCCGAGCGCAGCGTCAGCGTGGCATTCTCCTGCGCCTGTGCCACGCCCGTGAACGCCAAGGCGGTGACCGACAGGGCGAGAATCGTACGCTTGAACATGTGTATCTCCTTGAACTTGGACAACTATCGGTAGCTGAGCGGTAGCCTCCAGCCGCCGTATTGCCGTTTCACTGTCAGTTGTGCAAGCAGCGGTCCAATCGAACAAGGTCAGTAAAAACGGCCAAACTGACGAAAAACGTCGCTCCGGTGCGTCCAAAAGGCGCTGAAACCGACTTGTATAATGGACGCATGACGGTGTCCTTGGTGCCCGGCGCCTCCACCCCGGTGAAGCGGACCACCCTCGAGAACGGATTGACGATTCTGGTCCAGGAAATCCACACCGCCCCGCTGGTCTCGGTGTGGTGCTGGTACGGCGTCGGTTCCGGCGACGAGACGCCCGGCCTCACCGGTGTCTCGCACTGGGTCGAGCACATGAATTTCAAGGGGACCACCAACATTCCCCGCGATCAGATGAAGGGGATCGTCGAGCGCTTCGGCGGCATGTGGAACGGCTACACCTGGATAGATCAGACGGCCTACCTCGAAACGGCTGGCAGCGCGGCGCTGGACCAGATGCTCTTCATCGAAGCCGAGCGTATGGCCAACGGTCTTTACGAGCCGGACGAATGTGAGTCGGAGCGCACCGTCATCATCTCGGAGCTCCAGGGCGGCGAGAACGACCCCGACCAGCTGCTCGACACCGAAGTCACCGCCACCGCGTTTCGCGCCCATCCTTACCGGCACCCGACGATTGGCTGGCTCGACGACCTCAATGTGATGACGCGGGACGACCTCTACGACCACTACCGCCGTTATTACGTGCCCAACAACGCCACCCTGGTCATCGCCGGCGATGTCGATGCCGACGAGGTCTTCGAGCTGGCCGCCAGGCGCTTCGGCGGCATCCCCGCGGGACTGCCGCGGACGACGCGCCGGCCGGCAGAGCCCCTTCAGGCGGGCGAGCGCCGGGTGCTGATCGAGCGGGAAGGGACCACGGGTTACGTGAAGATGGTGTATCCGGCCCCATCCGTGCTGGATCCGGATTTCGTGCCGCTGCTCGTCCTCGACGCCGTCCTGACCGGCGCCAAGGGGGTCAACCTCTGGTCCAGCTTTCGCGGCCTTACGCCTCAGCGCAAGGCGCGCCTCTACACGACGATGGTCGAAGGGGGGATGGCGTCGATGGTCTCCGGCGCCCTGCTGCCGACGCGGGATCCGTTCCTCTACACGCTGTCGTTCACGGCGCTCGACGGCGTCCCGCTCGAGACGCTCGAGGGGCGCGCCCTCGACGCGGTCGAGGCGTTCCGCCGCACCGGGGCCGACCCCGCGGAGCTCGCGCGCGCCCGCCGGCAGCTGCGCGCCCGGCTGGTGTTCGAGAACGACAGTGTTACGAATGTCGCCCATCAGCTCGGCTACTTCGAAACCGTCGGCGCCGCCGATCTGCTGTCGTCGCTGAACCAGCGGATCGAAGAGGTCACGCCGGATCAGGTGTGGGACGTCGCGCGGCGGCGTCTCGGCGCCGCCACCCGGACCATCGGGTGGTTCAGGCCGGCACCCGCCGGGCCGGCGGGGCCGCCGTCATGACCCCCAGGCTCGCCAGCGGCCTCTCGCCCGTTCGAGCCACCCTGGACAACGGCGCCGCCGTCATCGTCCAGGAGACCTCCTCCACACCGGCGGTGGCGATCAATGCGACGTTTCTTGCCGGCAGCCTCTACGAGCCGGACGAGCTCGCGGGGCTCGCCTGGCTGACGGCGCGGGTGCTCGACCGCGGCACGATCAGCCGCCCGGCCGGCGTGATTGCCGAGGCGCTCGACGACCGCGGCGTGTCGCTTCGGATCACCAGCACCCGGCATGCGATGGCGGTGAAGTGCACCTGCCTGACGGAGGATTTCGACGAGATCCTGGCGCTGGTGATGGACATTGCACAGCACCCGACCTTTCCCGACGAGGAGCTCGCGAAGCGGCGGGCGGAGGTGATCACGGCGCTCGGTCAGGACGCCGACAACCCGGCCGTCAGGGCAGGGGAGCGGCTCTCCGAGATGTTGTACGGCGCCGCGCACCCCTACGGCCGCGGGGCCAAGGGAACGGCGAAGACGGTCGAGCGAATCACCCGCGCCGATCTCGCCGCGTTCCACGCGGCCCGCTTCACTCCTCCGGCACTCTCGCTGGTGGTGGTCGGCGACGTCGAACCGGGGCGGGCGATCGCCGCCGCCGGGCGCGAGCTCGACGGCTGGACGGGCGGTGATCCCGGCGCGATTGTCGTCCCGCCCCCGGCGCCGGCCGCCGCGCGCCGCGTCTTCAGCATCGAGATGCCCGGCAAGTCGCAGTCCGACATCGCCTACGGTTTCACCACCATCAGCCGGCTCGATCCGCGGTATTACGCCTACTGGATGATGAACAACGTGCTCGGGCAGTTCGGCCTCGGCGGCCGCCTGGCCGACAACATCCGCGAGCGGCAGGGGATGGCCTACTACGCCTACAGCACCTTCGACGCGACGGTCGGGGACAGCCCCCTGACGGTGCGCGCCGGAGTCGATCCCGACAATGTGGAGCGCGCCATCTCGGCCATTGACGCCGAGGTCCGCCAGCTGGGCGCCGAGGGGCCGACCAGCGTCGAAGTCTCGGAGACCCGGCAGTTTCTCGTCGGCTCCATCCCCAGGATGCTCGAGACCAACGGCAGCATCGCCAGCTTCCTGCAGACCTGCGAGCGCTTCGGGCTCGGACTCGACCACGACCGGCGCCTGCCGGGGCTGATCGACGCGGTCACCCTCGACGACATCCGCGCCGCGGCGGCGGACGTGCTCGATCCAGATCGCGCCGCCGTGGCGGTCGCGGGGCCAGATCGCGCCGCCGTGGCGGTCGCGGGGCCAGACCGCCCCACCGTGGCGGTCGCTGAGCCGGACCCGGCTGCCGGGAACCGGCCGTGACCGTCCGCGCCAGGGCCCGTGCCGTCTTCTTCGACGTCGACTTCACGCTGATCTATCCCGGTCCCGACTTCCAGGGGCCCGGCTACCGCGACTTCTGCGCCCGCTTTGGCATCGACGCCGACCCGGCGCTGTTTGACCGCGCCGTCGCCGACGCCGCGGAGCTGCTGCAGCCGGCATCCGGGCAGTACGACGCCCAGCTCTACATCGACTACACCCGCCGCATCATCGAGGGCATGGGCGGGCGCGGCCCGGGTGTGGACGACGCGGCGCGCGAGATTTATGTCGAGTGGGCCGCCTGCCATCACTTTTTTCTCTATGACGATGTCGCGGAGGTGCTGCGGGAGCTGCATGCCTCGAATTACCAGATCGGCCTGATCACCAATTCGCACCGCTGCCTCGACGCCTTCCAGAGCCACTTTGCGCTGGAAGGGCTGTTCTCCGTGGCGGTCTCCTCGGTCGCCCACGGCTACCTCAAGCCGCACCCGAGTATTTTCGAGTTCGCGCTGCGGGCCGCGGCGGTCGAACCGGGGCAGGCGGTGATGGTCGGCGACAGCTTTGCCCACGACGTCGAGGGGGCGCGGCGGCTCGGCATGCACGGCGTACTGGTGGCGCGCTCCGGCATGCCGCCAGCGTGCCCGCCCGACGTCGCGGTGATACAGTCGCTCCGCCAGCTGCCGGCGCTGCTCGCGGCGCTGTAGGCTATAGGCTAGGCCGCGAGTCCGTTCCCTAAATCGCCCCTCCCGGCCGGCTCTTGCATCATGTCCATCCGCCCACTTCACACTCTCGACCATTGCCGCAGTGCCGCCACGCTCGAACGGCGCATCTGGGGCTATGAGGATGGAGAAGACGTCATTCCGCCGGCGGTGATGGTCGTGTCCCTCAAGCGCGGCGCCGTGCTCCTCGGCGCGTTTGCGGAAGACGACGCGCTGGAGGGGTACGCCTACGCGGTGCCGTCGGTCAAGGACGGCCGGGCGGGCCTGTGGTCGCAGGCGCTCGGGGTCGTTCCCGAGGCGCGGGGCCGCGGTCTCGGGACCGCGCTCAAGATGGCTCAGCGCCAGCGCGCGCTCGCCGCCGGCGTCGATCTCGTGGAGTGGAGCTGCGATCCGCTGCAGGCGGCGACGGCGCACCTCAACTTCGCGCGCCTCGGCGTGGTGGTCGAGGACTACGAAGTCGATCTCTATGGGGCGTCCGGCAGCCCCCTCCATCGCGGCGTGCCCACCGATCGCTTCATGGTCGAGTGGAACATCACGACCCCGCACGTCGAGCGGCGGCTGGCGGCCGCCAGCCGCGAGGCCGCGGCTCCCGCCGGCCGGCGCAAGACCTCACCGCCGATCGGTGTTCGCGACAGCGCCGTCGTCGCCGCCGTGCTGGTGAACCCGACGCGCCCGGCCGGCGACTGGCTGGCCCCCGGAGACGCCGCGCTCGACGTCGAAGGCTCGCGCGTACTCGTCGAGATCCCGTCGAATTTCACCGAAATGCTGCGCCTCGAACCGGCGCTGGCGGTGGAGTGGCGGTCGAGCACCCGCGCGATTTTCCAGGCCTACTTCGCCCGCGGCTACCGCGCCGTCGATTTCTTCCTGGCGCGCGAACACGGCCGCGGGCAGTATCTGCTCGCCCGCGCAGCGTCGTAATCGCGCCACGCTCCGCCGTCCCACAGTCCCCGAGGGAGACGCCCTGTGAACGCCCTGCTGCCCATGATCGTCGCACTCGCGCTGGCGTGGCCCGCCGCCGCACCGGCCGATGCCGACCCCCGGATTCAACGCCTGGTCGCCGCGGTCTCGCCGGATCGCCTGCAGCAGCTGCTGACTCGGCTGACGGCGTTCGGCACGCGGGAGACACTCTCGGACCGGGCCCCTGCCACGCGCGGCATCACCGCGGCCGGAGACTGGATCGCCGACGAGCTGAAGCAGTCCAGCCCGAAGCTGCAAGTGTCGTTCGACACCCATGTCATCAGCGCCGCCGGCCGCATCACCAGCACCACCACGCTGCGCAACGTGATGGCGGTCCTGCCCGGCCGCAGCGCCCGGCGGATTTACATCAGCGGCCACTACGACTCGCTCAATCTCGGGCCCGGTGTTCAAATGGCGCTGACCATCGCGGCGCCCGGCGCGGGCGCCGAAAATCCGCAGTCGCAGCCGCAGTTCGACCACGACGCCGATGCCCCCGGAGCCAACGACGACGGCAGCGGCACCGTTTTGACGATGGAGCTGGCGCGGGTGTTCGCGGAGAGCGGTCTCGACTTCGACGCCACGCTGGTGTTCGTGTGCTGGGCAGGAGAAGAGCAGGGGCTGATTGGATCGACGGCCCACGCCCGCGAGCTCGCCGCCAACGGCGTCGTCGTCGAGGCGGCGCTCAACAGCGACATCGTCGGCAACGTCCGCGGCGGGGATGGCCGCGTTGATGGGGCGGGCGTGCGGGTCTACTCGGTTGGCCCCGAGGATTCGCCGTCGCGGGCGCTGGCGCGCTACGTCCGCGCCGCGGCGGCGATCTACGTGCCGTCGCATCGCGTGCGGCTGATGGCCCGGGAGGATCGCTTCGGGCGGGGAAGCGACCACTCGGCGTTCACCCAGTCAGGCTACCCGGCGGTCGTGTTCCGGGAAGCGGCCGAGAACTTCGCGCGACAGCACAGCGCGGACGACACGCTCGCGGGAGTGGATCCCGGCTACCTGGCGCAGAACACGCGGGTCAATGCCGCGGCCGCCGCGGCGCTGGCGCTGGCGCCGCCGGTGCCGAAGATCCGCGGCGAGCGGGGGGCGCCGCTGATCTCCCGGGATCCGTCGGGGTACGACGCCAGCCTGCGGTGGACGGCGTCGCCTGGCGCGGCGGGTTACCGCGTCTACTGGCGGGACACCTGGAGCAACGACTGGCAGCACCGGCAGGACGTCGGCAACGTCACCCATTTGGTGCTGCCCGGTGTGTCGATTGATGATTTCGTCTTCGGCGTCGCCGCGGTGGGGGCCGACGGACAGGAGAGCCTGGTGGCGTCGTATGAGGCGGGCGTCCGGAAGCCGGCGGCGGTTACGCCGGTGAAGTAGCGGAGGCTGCGCGAGGCGGATGCCACCCGGATAACGTCAACGCCGGGTGACTAGCCGGGGGGCCAG
>JAYTEJ010000097.1:0-4164 GCA_043735365.1 Acidobacteriota bacterium | reverse complement strand
GAGGTGACGCGCAAGTCCGCCACCTCCGGACGGCTGACCCTGCCCGGCAAGCTCAGCGACTGCACCTCGCCCGGACTCGCCGACAGCGAGCTGTTCATCGTCGAAGGGGACTCAGCCGGTGGATCCGCGAAGCAGGGGCGCGACCGCGCCCGTCAGGCGATTCTGCCGCTGCGCGGCAAGGTGCTCAACACCGAAAGCGCCTCGCTCGCGAAAGTGCTCGAGAACAAGGAGCTGTCCGACCTCGTCACCGCGCTCGGCTGCAGCCTCGGCAAGACGTTCGATCTGGCACGGCTGCGCTACGGCCGGGTAATCATCCTCTCGGATGCCGACTCCGACGGCCACCACATCGCCACGCTCCTGCTGACGTTCATCTACCGCCACATGCCCGGGCTGATCGCCGCTGGGCGCGTCTTCCTCGCCCAGCCGCCGCTCTACCGCATCGACATCGGCAAGGAAACGTTCTGGGCGCTGGACGATGCGCACCGCGACCGGATCTTGAAGCTGCATACCAACGGCCGCAGCCACCCCGAGATCACGCGCTTCAAGGGGCTCGGCGAGATGATGCCCAAGGTGCTCTGGGAGACGACGATGAATCCGCGCACGCGGCGCCTGCTGCGGGTCGAGATTCTCGACCAGATCACCACCGACCGGGTCATCAACGAGCTGATGGGCAAGGACCCGGGCGCGCGCTTCCGCTTCATCATGGACCGGGCGGAGGAAGCCGAGGAACTGGACGTCTGACCCTCGGCTTCCGGAGCCCTCGCGCGAGCGCCTGCGGCTCGCGGGAGGCGCGGTCGCGCCGAGCGCGGCGCGCGGGGGTGGGGCCCCGCGCGCAGTGAGCGAGGAAGCCAAGGAACTGGACGGAGACGTTATGAACCCGCGCGGTTGGCTGCTGCTGCTGGCGGCGTGGCTGTTCCTCTGGGAGCCGATGCGGCTGGCGGGAGAACTGGCGGCGTCGGTGGGGACGATCGGGATGCGCGGGACCGGCGGCGTGGTCGAACTGGCGGCACACGCGGTGGTGGCCGCACTGGCGGCGACGGCGGCGTGGGGCGTCTGGATCCGACACCCGCGGGCGCCAGCCGTGGCGTCGCTGGCGCTGGCGGCATCAGCCGCGGTGGCGGTGCAGTCGGTCTACTGGTCGTATCTTCCGGGGGACGTCGCGCCGGGGCAGCAGCTGCCGCGCGCGGCCGCGGCAATCGCACACGCAGCGGGATGGATGACGTACCTCCTGAGATCCCGCCGCGTGCGCGCCGCCTTTGACTAGAACGCTTACTTCTTCGCCGAGTGCTTGGCTTCGTGCTTTGCCATCTTGCCGCCGCTCTTCGCTTTGACGATGTGCGTTGCGGTCGTGTCGTGGTGGGTCACCGTCACCCAGTCGCCAGCCTTCACAGTGGCCAGCGCGGCAATGGCTGAACCGGACGCCGTCAGGGTCGTGGAGGCGCCCGCGGCGTCCTTCACGGTGATGGTCTTGGCCGCCGCGTCCGTCGACACGACTTCAGCCTTCATCCTCTCGGCCTTGGCCTTTGAAGACGCCATCGGCTTGGCAGCGGGAGCCGCCGGGGTCGCCGGCGTGGCCTTGGGGGCCATCTTCGGCGCGGGGGTCTGAGCGCTGGCAGCGGTCGCGGCCGCCAGGACAACGGCGAGAGCAATAACAATGTTCTTCACGAGTTCCTCCTCGAAGGGTAAAAGTTGCGTGTGCACCTCAAGCTGGTGCAATGGGATTGCCGACTGTGCCAGCACCCACCGGCGGGCTAAAACCCGTTGTAACTGAAAGACTTGCCGGCGGGACGCGTCATCCGGCGACGGCTCATCGGCCACGCACAACCGCCACAGCGGGGCGTTTACGATTCGTGGAACGTGAGGGCCGGAGCAGGCCGGCGACGCGGAATGTGGCCAACCTCTTCGGGGGATCAGCCAGGGATGGACAAGGGATGGAAAAGAATTCCGGCGAGATGACCGTCGTCGAGATCGCTGGTAAAGGCGGCCCCGAAGTCCTCAGGTCCGCTCGTCGGCCGGTACCACGCCCCGGCCGCGGAGACGTGCTCATCAAGGTCGCGGCCGCTGGCGTCAACCGGCCCGACATCCTGCAGCGTCTCGGTCTCTATCCCCCTCCGCCCGGGGCGTCGCCGATTCCGGGCCTCGAGGTCGCCGGCCTCGTCGCCGCGATGCACCCGGAGGACACCGCCGGCCGCTGGAACGTGGGCGAACCGGTGTGCGCCCTGATTGCCGGCGGAGGCTACGCGGAGTATTGCGTCGCACCGGCGGGCCAGTGCATGGCGGTTCCGGCGGGCATGGACATCGTGGCGGCGGCCGCGGTGCCGGAAACCTTCATCACGGTCTGGGCCAACCTCTTCGAACGCGGCCGCCCTGCACGGGGCGAGCGCGTGCTCATCCACGGCGGCACCAGCGGCATCGGGACGACGGCGATTCAGCTCGCCGCCGCATCCGGGCTTGTCGTCTATGCGACAGCAGGCTCCGACGAGAAATGCGACGCCTGCCTCCGCCTCGGCGCGAAGCGGGCCATCAACTACACCCGCGAGGACTTCGTCGCGGCGCTGGCGGGCGCGACCGGCGGCACCGGCGTCGACCTCATCCTCGACATCGTCGGAGGCAGTTATCTGGCGCGCAACCTTCAATGCCTGGCGGCCGACGGCCGGCTGGTGCAGATCGGCCTGATGGGTGGGGCGCGCACCGAGATCGATCTCTCGCAGGTGCTGCAACGGCGGCTCACGATCACCGGCTCGACCTTGAGGGCCCGCCCCGTGGAGGAGAAGTCGCGGCTGGCGAGGGCGGTCGAAGCGCACGTCTGGCCCTGGCTGGTGGAGGGCACGGTGCGGCCAGTGATCCAGCGGACCTTCAGCTTCGCCGAAGCCGGCGAAGCGCATCGCCTGCTGGAAGCCGGCGGCGTCATCGGCAAGCTCGTCCTCGCCCCGTGAGCCTGACTTCGTTCCCGCGACCGCACCCGGTCGAGCTCAGCGCCGGGCTGGCGCGGCTCATCGACGCGGATTCAAAGTAACCTCCGCAAGCTCGAACGCCCGGTTCCCCTCGCGAGCGCGGTCGGCGCGCAGATCGAGGCGGCGGACCCGCCGGGTGGCCCCCGGCGGCATCCGAATCACCACCTCGCGCCAGGCGGGATCGGACAGCACGACCCGCTCCGCGGGGACATCGTCGAGCGCCACCGACACCGTGATCGGCCAGTCTCCGGGCTGGTCGAACGTTGTCCGCAGCCGCAGCCGAACAGCCTGCGCGTCTGACGCCACGAAGAACGAGGCGTGGGCCCCGGCCCAGCGCACGCGCGCGCCGTCCGCGGCCGTCTCCCAGCCGCGGAGGCCGCTGGAGTAGTTCTGCAGCCACGCGGGGTCGCGGAGGTAGCCGAGCAGTCCGACGCAGGCCACCAGGACCAGTGTCCCCCAGAAAACGTGGCGGATGCCGGGACGGCGTGCCCGCCGGACTGCCGGATCGTCCTCTCGCCGCCTCATCGCAGCCTCAGGAAGACGGCGCGGTACTGTTCCCACGTGGTGTCGCTGAAGGGCAGAACGCCGTTCCAGTACTGCAGCATCTGGAAGAGCGAGAGCAGCGTCAGGCCTGCCGCAACCGCGGTCACGATCACCGTCGTCGCGCGGCGTTCGGCCGCCCAGGTGAAGCTCCCCGCCAGCCCGATGGCGAACACCGGCAGAGCGTCGGTGAATCCGCGATGGCCGAAGCTGCCGCCGAACTGCCAGTCCCACCAGCTGGCGACCAGGTAAGTGTTGGCCGCGAGGAACAGCGAGGCGCCGGCGATGAACGCCCTGGCCGGATGTCGCGATCGCCACAGCCAGATCAGGCCGGCGCACGCCAGGAGCAGCAGCGGCGACCAGAAAAAGAGTCCCTTCTGCACGCCGAACAGGACGTCTGCAATGTGGGGATGGCGGAAGTCGAACCCGAGGGTGCCATAGGCGCTGACGATGGGGCGGCCGGTGGCCTGGTAGTAGAGGATCATCTGCGGCGCCACGACCACCGTGGCGGTGGCGATCATCAGGACGAGCAGGCGCCACTGGCGGCGCAGGGCGCGCAGTCGCTCCTTCAGCGTTCGCATCCCGATGACGCCGTAGAGCGGAAGGCACACCAGGAACAGCACGTTGGTGTGTCTCGTCAGGACGATCAGTCCTGCGACGGCTCCGAGCC
>JAYTEJ010000096.1:0-5302 GCA_043735365.1 Acidobacteriota bacterium | reverse complement strand
GACGCGGGATCCTTGATCCGGTCGAGTCGTTTGTCTACCCTGGTCCCCCATGAATGGACTGTTCACCAGCCGCCGCTGTGCGGTCGGTATCGCCTGCCTGGCGCTGTTGTCGACCCCGGCGCTCGCGTCGGCTCGACAGGCGACGGCCGCTACCACCGCCACGCCAGGACCGGCTCCGCAGGGGGTTCCGACCCCGGGACCGGCCGGTGACCGCCCCTACGCGCCCCAGGCCATTCTGCAGGGCGGCATCGTGCTGCCGTTGTATCCGCCGGCGTCGCCGGCCCTGAACGCCGCGCGCGTCCGCGAGGCGGAGGTCTACACCATGACCGGCGGCGTCCCCGGCCGCATCGCCAGCATCGTCAACATCCACAATCCCTCGGTCGAGTTGCACCGCGTCCCGGCGGGACTGAACACCGGCGCGGCGGTGATCGTGGTGGCGGGAGGGGGGCACAACACCCTGAACGTCGGCTCCGAAGGGGCCGACTTCGTGCCGTTCTTCTACAACTACGGCGTCAACACGGTGATCCTCCGCAACCGCCTGAGACGCGACGGCTACACGCCGCAGACCGATGCGTTCGCCGACATGCTGCAGGCGATCCGGGTGGTCCGGGCGCACGCCGAGGACTGGGGGATCGATCCGAAGAAGATCGGCGCTATCGGCTTCTCGGCCGGCGCCGAGCTGACATCGCACGCGGCGGTCAACTACTCCGCCTCCGGCGCCGCGCCGGATGCCGCCGTCAACCCGCTGGCATCGATCAGTGCGCGGCCGGATTTCGTCGGCGTCATTTACCCGGGCCCGACGCCCTTCCGCGGCAACGCCGAGGCCGCGATTCCTGGCGACGCCCCGCCGGTGTTCATCGCCGGGGGCGGCGTCGGCGATGCGGTCCATGCGGTCTGGGCGGACGAATTCTTCGCCGCCTTCCTCAAGGCCCGCATCCCCAACCTCGAGATGCACATCTACGGCAACGGGCGGCATCCAGGCGATCCCCTGCCCGAAGGCGGCAGTCAGAGCGGCGGGTTGACCGACCGCAACAACATCCCGTTCGGCACCTGGCAGTTCCGCTTCATCGACTGGTTTCGCGACCTCGGTTTCCTGCAGAAGCCGGGCGTCGAGACGAAGGCCGCCCGCGCCGCCGCCGCGCGCGCCGCCAATCCGCCGCGCACCCCCGCGCGGTAAGACCCGCAGCTGGACGTTACTTGCGGGCCGGCGCCGTCTGTTCCGCGGTGGTCACGCCTGGCGGCAGCTCGAGGATGCGGGCGTTGCGGAAGTGGATCTCGGCGCCTTCAGCCTCGAAGCACAGATAGCCTTTCTTCTGCGTCGCCTTGCTGACTCCGTTGACGAACTTGCCGTTGACCGAGAGCTTGATCACCCCGTCCACCGCGACCGCGTCGTAGACGTTCCACTGGTTGCGCCCCTTGGCGCGGTTCTCGATCGAGCTGCTGCGCTCGCCGCGCGGGTTGTCGGGCACGGTCTTGAGCCCGCCCACGCCCCAGACTTCGCCGTGCACGTAAGCAATCGGCGGCACGACGCCGTCCTTGGTGTGGAGCTTCGGCCAGTCGAGCTCGAGCATCTGAATCTCGACGCCGTTCGGAAGGCGGCTTTCGGCCTGCGGTGTGGCGTCGCTCCAGGCGAAGACGCCGGAATTGCCGCCCGGCTCGAGGTGCATCCACTCGACGTGGAGGACGAAATTCTCGTACATCGTCGCGCTGCACATCACGCCGGTGGGCTTGCCGGTGTCGATCAGCATGCCGTCCTTGAAGGTCCAGGTGTCGGGGGCGGTATTGACGTTGACCCAACCGGTCAAATCTCGTCCGTTGAAGAGATTCTGCCACTGGGGCAGCTTCTCCTGGGCAGACGCCGGAAGTGGCAGCAGGCCGAGGCAGATGATGATGACAGCAATTCGCACGGTTGGACTCCTTGTAAACGACGGCCGCCGGGCCGGGGCGGAAACGGCACTCATGCTACATGGAAGTCGCCAGATTGCGGCGGTTTCCGGCGCGCCAGCGGCCTGATGAGGCCGACAGAAGTCACCTCCCCGGCTGAATTTCAGGCGATTCCTCCGCGAAACAGTTTGGTAAATGTTGCCGGAACGCATGAATCTTGTTGCGCACAAAGAGAAAACGCCCCAAGATTCTTGCCGCGGCTGTCGAGTTCCCTCATCGCCCCGGGTTCGCGCCTCGGACGGACTGAGGCTTGCTACCCACAGCATGGCGCTTGAATTACAGATGTCATGACGGCAGGCGCATCGCAGCCTTCGCATGCCGCCATCGGACCAGGTGCAGCCCAGGGCCGACCGCAGCGCGCCGCGCTTCTCTTATTGTCTCGAGTCCTCGTGTTGATGAAGGTCTTTCCTCCGATGGTGCATCGAACGGCGTCCCAGGCATTCCCCGAACAGAACTCCCATCCCGCTCCGAGGCGCTCGCGCTTCGGCGCCGCCGTGTTGTTCGCGGCGGCGACGACGCTGATGCTCGTGGCGCCGGCGGACAGCCGTGCCCAGACACCGCCGGGAGACGCCCTGCCGTTCGCCAAGAGCTACCTGATTACCGGCAACTATGTCGTCGGCGGCGTCGACGTCCCCGGCCACGCCGAGGGGAGCTTCGCCAGCGGTGCGATTCCGATGTCCGGCGTGCCCGCGAACGCCGACATTCTCGCCGCATTTCTTTACTGGGAGACCATCACCACCTCTTCGCCAGTCAAGGAGCAGGCCGACGGCGCGAAGTTCCGCGGCCAGCCGATGACGGTGGTGAAGGCGACCAGAGTAGCGGCCACGCCAGCGACCGCCGCCTGCTTCCCTTCGCCGTCGGCAACGCTGACGATGTACCGCGCCGACGTGCTCAGGCTGCTGCCGCTGCAGCTGGACACCAGCGGGCGTCCGACCGGCAAGCGGCTGGTCAACGACGCCGATCTGGTCAAGAGCGGGTTCGCCGCGCATACCGTGACCCTGCCCGATGCGGGGCAGTCGGCCAACCACGCGCCGATCAGCGCCGGTGCGTCGTTGCTGATCATCTACCGTGATCCGTCCCAGCCGCTCACCTCGATTGTGCTCTACGACGGCGCCTACCTGCAGGCCCCGTCGGCGGCGATGACGCAGACCATTCGCGGGTTCCTCCAGTCGTCCTCGACCCACGTTGCCAGGATGACCCACATCGGCGGCAGCGGCAAGAACAACAAGACCGATCGGCTGTATTTCAAGGGGGCGGCGAACAAGCCGGCGACGCTCATCGGCGGCGACAAGTTCGTCAACGAGGACCAGGCCGGCAACTCTGATCGCGGCTGGTCCAACCCCAGCTTCGACGTCACCTCGATGTTGCCGGGGAGCGACGCCGGCACCGGCTTCGGCGAAGAAGTCGTGACCACCGTCGATCACAAGAACAACAACGTGTACGACTGCCTGTCGTGGGGGGCGATTGCCTTCAGCGCCACCGTCCAGGACAGCGACGGCGACGGCCTCACCGACAAGATGGAGGATTTCAGCGGCCTGAAGAAGCCGAACGGTGAGCCGATTCCTGACCTGCACGCGATGGGCGCCAGCTCCGACCACAAGGACCTCTTCGTCGAGGTCGGGGCGATGACCGCCGACTCGGGCACGTCGTACGGTTCCATCGCTCATCCGGTGAGGGCCGGCGCCTCGGTCGTGACCGACAACGCCGGACACAGCCACCTGCCGACGCCGGACGTCCTGCGGATGGTCGGCGACGCCTTTCAGAAACGCGGCATCGCCGTCCATTTCGACGTCGGTCCGCACGGCATAACCGAGGCGGACAGCTATCTGGTGCCGACGGCCTTCGCGAGAGGCGGCGAGCTCATCAAGGAGGTCGCCTGCGTCGGGACCAAGTGCCAGTTCCCGGATTATCCGGGCACGGTCAGCTTCCAAATCGGCTATCAGCTGTATCGCAACGCACCGGTGGGAAGTCTCGGCCAGGAGCTCAGTCCGACCGATCAGAACGCCTGCTTCACCACCAAGTGCCGGCGACGCTTCGATCGCAACCGCGAAGGGCTGTTTCACTACATCCTCTACGCCCACGCGCGCGGCATTCCCAAGTCGACAGACCCGGCGTCGCCGGACTTCCACGTCCCGAAGAGCAGCTCGGGCGTCAGCACGCTGCCCGGCTCGAACGTCATGGTCACGCTCGGCCTGTGGGACAACTTCGTCGGCACGCCCTTCGCGCAGGCGTCGACGACGATGCACGAGCTCGGACACAACTTCGACCTGTGGCACGGCGGCGGTCCGGCCACCTACACGACCGTCGGCGCCGCGCCTACCGCGCGCACCAGCGTCAGCTACGAGGTCAACTGCAAGCCGAACGACCTCAGCGTGATGAGCTACCTCTTCCAGCTGCACGGTTTGATTGATTCGCTGGGAAATACCCAAATCGACTACTCCGGCTCCCAACTAACGGCGCTTGACGAAACCAAGCTGGAGAGCAGCACGCTGAGCACCGCGACCTACCGGACGGCCTGGTTCACGCCAGTCGTGGATGGCTCACTTGCCGCCGCGCTCGGGCTGACGCCGGCGAAGAAATTTTGCAGCGGCGCAAGCTTTCCGTCGGGAACGCAACCGCAGATGGCGCGCATCGACGGCCCGCTCCTCGGCGCGCCGATCGTCTGGAGCGCGAACGGCGTCGTCGGAGGATCGCAGGATCTCAATTTCGACGGTTCGAAGACGACGCTGACCGGCTCCGACGAGTGGGCCAACGTCCGCCTCAACGAGTCTGGCAGCGGCCTGAACATGGCCGGATTCTCGTCCGGCGTGGACTTCGGCGGCGGCGTGGACTACGGCGGCGGCGTGGACTTTGGCGGCGGCGTTGATTTCAGCGGCGGTGTTGACTTCAGCGTCCGCGTTGACTTCGGCGGCGGCGTCGACTACAGCGGCGGCGTTGATTTCGGCGGCGGTGTGGACTACGGCGGCGGCGTCGACTTTGGCGGCGGCGTCGACTTCAGCGGCGGGGTGGACTTCGGCGGCGGCGTCGACTTTGGCGGTGGCGTGGACTTCGGCGGCGGCGTCGATTTCGGCGGCGGCGAAGAGATCACCGCGGACCTGGCGGCATCGCTGGGCCACACCCCGCCGACACGGCTGACCGCCTGCGTCATCGATCCGGCATCAGTGGATCCGCAGTGCCGGGTGGGGGCGCTTCACCGCAACCGGCTGACCTGGCAGGTGCCGAACTTCGGCGGCGACGCGGTCACCAGCTACATCGTCTATCGCGTCACCGGCGCCACCGTGACCGCGGTCAATGCCGCGCAGAAGATCGAGGCGGGGCGAACCGCCAACGGCACGACCTTTACGCTCGACGATCTCGA
>JAYTEJ010000095.1:0-4653 GCA_043735365.1 Acidobacteriota bacterium | reverse complement strand
CCCCAGGGGCCCGCCGCCAAGGCCGGCCTGACCCGCGGCGACGTCATCGTCGAATACAACGGCCGACCGGTGGCCGACAGCGACGCGCTGGTGGCGCTGGTCGTCGCCACCAGGCCGGGCACGACCGTGCCGGTGACCATCTACCGCGACAACCAGCGCAAGTCGCTGAACATCACCCCGGACGAGCTCGACCTCGAGGCCGAGGCGGCGGGCCGGCAGAGCAGCAGGGGCGGCGAGGCCGCGCCGGGAGAGCCCACCACCACCGACTTCGGCATGGACCTCGAGGCCATCACTCCGGAGATCGCCCGCGGCGCGGAGCTGCCGCGCGGCCGCGGCGGCGCCATCGTCGCCGACGTCGATCGTGGCAGCGCCGCGGCGCGGGCCGGGGTGCAGCCGAACGACATCATTCTCGAAGTGAACCGCCAGCCGGTCGCCACCTTGAGCCAGGTGACCAAGGCGCTGCAGGGGGCGACCGCGGGCGCGCCGGTCTTCCTCGTCGTCTGGCGCGAGGGCCAGGAGCTGTTCGTCACCATGAGCAAGCGCTAGCCGGGCGGCAGGCCGCTGCTTCCCCTCGTCGTCTCGCAGATCCGGGCGCGCGGCCCATTGACCGTCGCCGAGTTCATGGAGCTGGCGCTCTATCATCCCGAGCGCGGCTACTACGCGCGCGCTGCGCAGCGGTCCGGCCGCGACGGCGACTTCTTCACGAGCGTCGACGTCGGACCGCTCTTCGGGGCCGCCATTGCCGCGCAGCTGGCCGAGATGTGGGACCTGCTGCGGGCTGGCGGCGCCGCCGCCTTCGATCTGGTCGAGGCCGGAGCGGGCAACGGCCGGCTCGCCGCCGACGTCCTCGACGCCGCGGCGCGTGACCACCAGGATCTCTACGCCCACCTCAGGGTGACGCTGGCCGAACGCAGCGCCGTGGCGCGCCAGGCGCAGGCCGGCCGGCTGGCGGCGCACGCCGGGCGGATCGTGGCGATGGGCACGGCGCTGCCAGCGGACATCACCGGCGCCATCTACGCGAACGAGCTGCTCGACGCACTCCCCGCCCATGTGGTGATCCGCACCGACGACGGCTGGCGCGAGATCGCGGTCGGCGAACAGGACGGCGTCCTGCGCGAAGTCTCCGTCCCGATCTCGAGCGACGCCCTCCTCGCGCAGCTGCGGCAGGCCGGCGGCCGCGTCCCTGCGGGCGCCCGGATCGAAATCGGGCTCGCGGCCGCGGCGTGGATGGGCCGCGCCGGCGCGGCACTGCGGCGGGGCTTCCTGCTGCTGTTCGATTACGGCCATGATTCGCGGGGGGCGGCGGCGCGGGCGGGCGGCACGCTCATGGCCTACCGGGACCACCGCTCGGGCGGCGAGGCGTGGTTCGCGGATCCCGGCGAACAGGACCTGACCGTGCACGTCGATCTCGACGCCGTGCGCGCCGCCGCCGCCGGCGCCGGCCTCACCACGCTCGGCATCGTCGACCAGACCTACTTCCTGCTGTCGCTGGGGCTTGCCGATCGCCTCGAGACAGGACATGATCGTCGCGCCGTCAGCCAGCGGCTGGCGGCGCGGACGCTGATGATGCCGGGAGGGCTGGGAAGCACCATGAAGGCCATGCTGTTCGCGAAAGACATGGGCACGCCGACGCTGCGCGGCGTCGCGGCGGGGCGGCTGACGTAGGTGGCGGCGCGCCGGCTGCCGCTCTATGCATGGCTGGGGGGCCTGTTGATGGCCGTGTCCCAGGCGGGCATGCTGGCGCGGATCTCCCCCTTCTATCACTGGCACACGCCGATCGCCTGGACCGGCTACATCCTGCTGGTGGACGGCTGGGTGTGGCAGCGCCGCGGCGCCTCCTGGCGCCGCAACAATCCCGCCGAGCTGTTCTTTCTCGCCTGCGTCTCGGTGCCGCTGTGGGCGCTGTTCGAGATCTACAACAAGTACAGCCTCCGCAATTGGTACTACGTCGGCCTGCCGGACAACCTGCCGCTGCGCTACGCCGGCTACGTCTGGGCGTTCGCCACCATCTGGCCGGCGATCTTCGAGACCGCGGACCTGGTGTCGAGCCTGCGCGACCGGCGCGCCGCGGCCGACCGCATCCAGCCGCCCCGGGTCGAGCCGCCCGGCGCCGCCGGCTGGCTGGCGGCGGCGGCCGGCGCGCTGATGCTGCTGGCGCCGGTGGCGCTTCGCCACACCGCCGCGGCTCCGTATCTCGCCGCGCCGGTCTGGCTCGGCTTCATCTTCCTGCTCGATCCGCTGAACGCGCGCGCCGGCGCCGAATCACTGCTCGGCGACTGGCGCCGCGGCCGCAACGGCCGGGCCGTCAATCTGCTGATTGCCGGCATCGTCTGCGGCCTGCTGTGGGAGTTCTGGAACTACTGGGGCGGGACCAAATGGATCTACAACGTCCCGGTGCCCCCGCACGTCAAGCTGTTCGAGATGCCGCTCGCGGGCTACGGCGGCTTCCCCGCCTTCGCCCTCGAATGCTTCGTGATCTACGCCGCGGTCCGCCGCTGGCTGTGGCGCGGCGTCCCGCGCCCGGTCGCCCTCTGATGGCCGGCCTGCCCCTCGAGCGCGAGGTCAAGCTGCGCTTCACGTCGATAGACGATGCGCGGCGGGCGGTGGCGGCGCTGGCGGTGGCGCCGCTCTGCGGCCGGCGGCTGCAGGCCGACGCCCTCCTCGATACCGTCGACGGGACGCTCGGCGCCAGGGGCGTGACGCTGCGGATCCGCCGCGAAGCCGGCGTCGGCCGGGTGACCTTCAAGGGTCCGGTGCAACCCTCGGTGATGAAAGTGCGCGAAGAGATCGAGACCGCGGTGGACGACGCCGGCGTGCTGTTCCGGATCTTCGAGGAGCTCGGCCTCCGCGTCTGGTTCCGCTACGAGAAATACCGCGAGGAGTATGCCGGCCGCGACGTGGTCATCGCCATCGACGAGACCCCGGTCGGCGTCTACGTCGAGCTCGAAGGCGGCGAGACCGCCATCGGCGAGGCCGCCGCGGCGCTGGGGCGGACGCCGGCGGACTACATCGTCGAGTCCTACCGCGGGCTGTTCCTGCAGCACCGGGCCCGGCTCGGCCTGACCGGCCCGGACATGGTCTTCGACCCCGCGCCATGAGCCCGGCCGCCCTCGTCCTGACTGCCGGGCTCGGTACCCGTCTTCGCCCGCTCACCTACCTCCGCGCCAAGGCGGCGGTGCCGGTCAACGGTGAGACGCTGGCGCGACGCGCCATCCGCTGGCTGGTCGCCAACGGCGTGACCGACTGCGTCCTCAACCTCCATCACCATCCGGAGACGATTGCCGCCTCGGCCGGCGATGGATCGGATCTGGGGGCGCGGGTGCGGTACTCCTGGGAGCAGCCGGTGCTCGGATCCGCGGGCGGCCCCCGGCACGCGCTGCCGCTGCTCGCCGATCGGCCCGGCCCCTTCCTCATCGTCAACGGCGACACCCTCACCGACGTCGACCTCGAGGCGATGGCGCGCCGCCACCGGGAGGCCGGGGCGCTCGTCACCATGGCGCTGATTCCCAACCCCCGGCCCGACCAGTACGGCGGCGTGGCCGTGGATGCGCGCGGGGCGGTGACCGGCTTCACCCGCGCCGGCCAGGTCGATCGCAGCTTTCACTTCGTCGGCATCCAGTACGCCGAGGCGTCGGTGTTCGCGGACCTCGAGGACGGGGTGCCGGCCGAGTCGGTCAACGCGCTGTATCCACGGCTGATCGCCGCCAGCCCTGGCAGCGTCGCCGCCTTCGTGTCCGAGGCCGCCTTCCAGGACATCGGCACCCCCGCGGATTACCTGCGGACCTCGGCCGCACTGGCGCGCCGCGAGGGGGACCGCATGGTCTCGGCGCGAGGGGTGGAGATCGCCGCCTCGGCGCGGCTGCTGGGCACCGCCGTGTGGGATGATGTCGGCATCGGCGCCGACGTCATCCTGGTGGACTGCGTCGTCGGGGACGGCGTCCGGATTCCGAGCGGCGCGCGCTTCGCGCGCTGCGCCATCGTGCCCGCGGCCGGCCGCCAGCCGCGCGCCGGCGAGCAGGTCGCCGGCGGGCTGCTCCTGGCGCCGCTCGACTAGCGGCGTCCATCCCGGACGAACGCCGCCCGTGCAGAGGAATCATGATCGACAAACGACAGGCTGAGAGCGCCTCGGCGCGCGAGCGGATCGACGGCTACCTCAAGCGCAGCGGGCTGGTCGAGCAGTCGCCGCGGGTCGTGCCGCTGACCGGCGATGCGTCGGATCGGCGCTACTTCCGGGTGCTGACCCCGCAGTCGCCGTCGGTGGTGCTCTCGCTCTATGCCGGGGCGTTCGACTACGAGGCGCTGTCGTTTGTCAACGTGGCGCGGCTGCTGGCGCGGATGCCGGTGCCGATCCCGGCGCTGCTCGGCCACGCCGACGATCTCGGGGTGCTCGCGCTCGAGGACCTCGGCGACGTCACCCTCCAGGCGCACCTCGGGGCGGCGACGCCCGAGCAGCATGCCGCACTCTACCGGCAGGCGGTCGCGCTCATCGCGACGCTGCAGCGGCGCGGCGCCGAACTGGCGTCGCCGGAGTATCTGCCCTACGGGATTGCCTTCGACGTCGAGAAGCTCTCCTGGGAGCTCGACTTCTTCATCAAGCACTTTATCGAGGCCTATCGCGGCATCGTGATGTCCCCGGACTCGCGGGCGGAGCTG
>JAYTEJ010000094.1:0-1882 GCA_043735365.1 Acidobacteriota bacterium | reverse complement strand
GACTACATCGCCATCTTCGACGCCGATTTCATCCCCGGGTCCGACTTCCTCCAGAAGACGCTGCCGCACCTCGCCGCCGACCCGACGGTGGGCATGGTGCAGGCGCGCTGGGGGCACATCAACCAGGACTACTCGCTCCTCACCAAGATTCAGTCGATCCTGCTCGACGCCCACTTCGTGCTGGAGCACGGCGGCCGCAACCGCGCCGGGTGCTTCTTCAACTTCAACGGCACCGCCGGGGTGTGGCGCCGCGAGGCGATCGCCTCGGCCGGCGGCTGGCAGCACGACACCCTGACGGAAGACCTGGACCTCAGCTACCGGGCCCAGCTCGAGGGCTGGCGTTTCGTGTTTCTCCCCGACGTCGTCTCCCCGGCCGAGGTCCCGGTCGAGATGAACTCCTTCAAGTCGCAGCAGCACCGCTGGGCGAAGGGCTCGATTCAGACCTGCATCAAGCTGCTGCCCCGGATCCTGCGCTCGAAGCAGCCGCTGTCGGTGAAGATCGAGGCGTTCTTCCATCTCTCGGCGAACTTCAACTACCTGCTGATGTCGCTGCTCTCGGTGCTGATGTTCCCGGCGATGTGGGTCCGCTACAACATGGGCTGGACCGAGATGCTGCTCATCGACGTGCCGCTGTTCTTCGCCGCCACCGCCTCGGTCGGCAACTTCTATATCGTCTCGCAGCGCGAGCTCTACACCGACTGGCGCCAGCGGCTGAAGTACCTGCCCTTCCTGATGTCGATCGGCATCGGCCTGTGCGTCAACAACACCCGCGCGGTGCTCGAGGCGATCTTCGGGCGGCAGAGCGAGTTCGCGCGCACCCCGAAGTACGGCATCGAGCGCGAGGGGGACGAATGGGTGGGGAAGAAGTACCACCAGTCGGTCGGGGTGCAGCCGATCGTCGAGCTGGCGCTCGGGCTCTATTTCACCGCCACGGTCTTCTACGCGCTGGTCAACCAGATCTACGGGACGCTGCCTTTCCTGATGCTCTTCCAGGTGGGCTTCCTCTACACCGGCCTGCTCTCCATCCTCCAGCAGTACACGGGGGAGTCGGTGATGCTCAAGGCGCCGGAAGTCGCGAAGTAGCCGCGGACGCCGCGCCATGACGACCGCAGCGAAGCCCAAGGCCGGTCTCGAAGACGTCGTCGCGGCGACGTCGGCGATCTGCTATCTCGACGGCGATCGCGGCGTGCTCGCCTATTACGGCTACGACATCCACGATCTCGCCCGCGGCGCCTCGTTCGAGGAGGTCTGTTACCTGCTCTGGCACGGCCGGCTGCCGGGCCGGGCCGAGCTCGGCGATCTGCAGACCCAGCTCGCGGCGGCGCGGCCGGTGGCCGAGCCGATGCTGCGGCTGATGAAGCAGTTGCCGGCCGGCGACGGCATGGACATGCTGCGGACGCTGACCTCGGCGCTCGGCCAGTACGACCCCGAAGCCGGCGACAGCTCGCCGGCGGCGAACTACCGCAAGGCGGTCCGGCTGACGGCGCAGATCGGCAGCCTGGTCGCGATCTACGGCCGGCTGCAGGCGGGCGGCGGCATGATCCAGCCGGATCCGGCGCTCGGCCACGCCGCCAATTTCCTCTACATGCTGACCGGCCGGCGGCCGGACGCGCTGTCGACGCGCGCCTTCGACGTCGCCCTGGTCCTGCACGCCGACCACGAGCTCAATGCCTCGACGTTCGCCGCCCGGGTGGCGGCGGCGACACTGACCGATCTCTATTCCGCGACCGTCGGCGCCATCGGCGCGTTGAAGGGGCCGCTCCACGGCGGCGCCAACGCCGATGTCATGCGCCTGCTGATCGAGATCGGGCCCGAGGCGTCCCCAGAGCGCGTCGACGAGGCGATCCGCGGGCGGCTGGCGAAGAAGGTCAAGATTCCCGGG
>JAYTEJ010000093.1:0-4068 GCA_043735365.1 Acidobacteriota bacterium | reverse complement strand
GGGCGGCGGCCGCGAGCACGTATTCTTCGAAGCCCTCGCAGGCCTTGGTGAACGTCCAGGTCGCGGGATCGGCGCTCGGCAGGTTGGCGCAGGCGTTGTCCCGGTAGGACGGCCCGGTGCCGGGCGAGGCCGCGGTGCGCCGCACATCGAGGACGACCGCGCTGGCTTGCTCGTCTGCCACCATCCGCGCGAACGTCGTGCGGATGGCCGCCTTGGCGGCGTCGTGCAGCTGCTTCACGTAGAGGTCATGGAACGCCGATTCGGTACTCGAAGCACCGGCGATCCGCAGGAAGGCCTTCGACTTGAGCAGGTTGAAGCGCTGCAGGTTGGCCCACTCGTAGCCTTCGACCTTCGGAATCATGGTGACGTGCTTCAGCGTTTCCATGACCACGTCGAGCGGTTCCCCCTTGACGTTGTAGGACGCCAGCTGGACGTAGTCGCCGCCAAGGAGCCAGAGCAGCAGCAGGTTCTGCCGGCCCATCGCCAGGTCGCCGAGGGTGTCACCGCTCTTGTTCTGCGGCAGCTCGATGTCGAGCTGGGCGCTGTCAAACCCTTCCTTCCGGAAGGGGAAGAAGGTGATGTCGTCGAATGTGACCTGGGCCCCGTCCGCAGACACCGCCTTGGGCGTGTCATCGTCGTTGACGAACTGCGCGCTGAGCTTGCTGACCACGCAGTCGGCCGGGCGGCTGCCGACCGCTCCCTGGAAGTACTGCTCGGGCATGAAGACTTCGAAATCGTGGTCGCTCAGCCCGGGCTGATAGTTCTTGCCGCAGGCCTGAGGGTCGAGCGAACCGTCGGGTCGCACCAGCCGCCACAGACAGGCGCCGCTGCCCTGCTCGAGAATGGCCAGCTTGCCAGAGCCCTTGACGGCATCGGTGGTGGTGCTGATCGGGACGCCGCAGGACGCCGCCTCGGCGAGGCCCGCGGTCATGCCCGCCTGTAGCGCCTTGCGTTCCCGGAGCAGCTGGGCGTTCCGGTCCTCGGTGCCGCTGCTCGGCCGCACCACAGTGGCCCGCGCCAGATCGAGGGACAGGTCGCAGCAGACATTGTCGAACGACCAGCTTTCAAGCCCGCCGGCGCCGGTGGCGCTGGTGGCTGCGCCGGCGTAGAGGACGCGTGCCTGGGCATCGAACGCCAGCGCCCGGAAGTTCGAGGCGCCGAAGGGATATTGCCCCGGAGGGGTGCGCCATGAGACCCGGTCGTCGATGCCATCCGCGTCGCTGTCGATGTTGGAGAACGGATCGGGGCCGGACAGGTCGATGGTGAACAGGGCGAACTCGCCTCCGGGGTCGCTCACGGTCCCGGATGCCAGCAGGCGGCGCTTTTCCAGATCGATATCGAGCTGCCAGATGGTCCCGGCCATCGGCACCTGGCCGAGGACCACGGGAGCCGAGAGGCTGGTGATGTCGACGGCCGAAACGCCGCCGACGCCGCCGACGAAGGCCAGGTCGCGCACCTCTGACTGGCCGATTTGACCGTCGCGGTTCAGATCCAGCGGCAGCGCCGGCGCGTTGGTGAGCGCAATCGCCTGGCGAAGGCCGACCGGCGTGCTCGAGATCAGCGTCAGGCTGCCGTCGAAGATGTCGAGGGTGGCGGCGCTGCGATCGATCGCCAGCAGGCGGTCGTTCACAGCACGTACGTCGGTATAGTTGCCGGCGGCCAGCGGCTCCGGCCCTTCTTCCGTCGTCAGACGGCCGATGGCATTGCCGACGTCGACCTGCAGCAGGCCGACATTTTCTACGGCGATGAACGCGTTCAGACGGGGCCCGTTCCACAGAAAAGTCACGCCCCGGGCAAATCCGAGATCGCTCAGTACTGCCCCATCGGCCCGGGTGGTGGCCGTGCCGTTCGAGCCGACGGAGGAAGGAGTGACCGACAGGAGCTTGGCGCCGGCGAGACACGGCGCAGTGCGGTCGGTCACGTCGAAGAAGCGCACCGCCGATCCCCGCCCGACGGTGGTGGAGGAGACGATGGCCAGGTCGCCGACGAGGACCGCTTGTCCATTGCACGGGTTGACGCCGAATGTCGTCAGCTGAACGCCCTGCACGACGGTGACGCGCTGAACATCCGCGCTCGGCGTGGCGCTCAGCAGCTGCGGCGTGGCTGGATCGGTGATGTCGATGATGACCAGCTGATTCGAGTCGCCCGCCGAGAGCAAGCCAGCGGCAACGCCGAACGCCAGTGTCCGCGGCCGCCCGTCGACCGTATCCCGTACCAGCGTCACGTGTTTCAGGGCCTGGAGCGCGCCGTCGGCCGTGAAGATCGGGCGCGGCTCGGAGGGGCTGAACGTCGAGAGATCAAATGTGGCGGTCTTGAAGAGATTGCCGGAGCCGTCCGTCAGCCCCTGCAGGGTCAAGGTGTAGCGCGTCCCGAGCGCCAGGGGCGCGTCGGGCACGAACGTCAGGGTGCGATTGCCGTTGGTGAGCCGCACCTGCCCGGTCACGACCGCGCCCTGGTCGCTGCGCAGGACGACGCCGGACAGCGCGCTGTCGCGGTTGATGCCCTCGGAAAACGAAAACCTCAGCTGTCCGCTCGGGTCGAAGGTGTCGAGCAGCGTCGGTGCACCGGTCAGGATCGGCGGCGTCGTGTCGCCGCTGATGCTCCCGAGATTGAACGGCTCGTCTTGCGGCGGCACGAGGACGTTGAACGTCCGAATCACCTGTCCGGTGACCGGATTCGAGATCGTGAGAGCGACCCTGGGAATGGCGATCGAGTCGGGTGCGCGGCCGTCGCGGTATTGCACGACGACGCGGAAGGCGTTGACCGCGGGATCGCCGGCAAAGCGGAAGACGAAGCCGCCGTAGAGTTGGCCGCCTTCGAGACGCCGCGCCTCGTCCGGAATGGGCAGGCGCTCCACCATCTGGCCGGAGCTGCCATCGAGCCGCTCCAAAAACACGTCCGTGTCCGGATCGATCGTCGCCGGGAGCGCTCTGGCGACCAGGTTTCCCTGCGTAGGTGCCTGGATCTGCGGCGCTTCCACCTCCCGTCGCGTCCCGTCCTCCTTGACGAGGACGACGTCGAGGGCGTCTCCCGCCGCCCCTTCTACGTCGAGCGATACCGCCGCGTCGCCGGCGGGAAACGTCCGCTCGGCGACCGGCGTCCTGGAGAGGTTGCGGACGCTGACCGCGCTGATAGAGGCGTTGACCTTGCTGACGTCCAGTCGGACGTTCACCAGTCCCGGACCGGCGACACCGGCCTTGAAGTCGACCAGCTGCGGCTGTCCACCCGCCACCACCGACACCTCGAACGTATCCGCCAGGCTCCCGTCCACGAGGAAGCGGTACTCCGCGACGTTGCGCGGATAGTGGAACTCGCGTCCGCTGGTCTGATTGCGAACGACGATTTCCCGGTCGTTCGGCGTGAAAGCGGAGGCGGGAATCACGACCTTCTGGCTGTTCGGCTGGACCGTGACTCGCCCAGACAACACCGGCAGACAAACGTCGACCGGCGACGGTGTCGCGAGAAGGGAAAACGGGAAGCCGACCGCGCCGGCGCCGAACCCGGATGCCGCAAAGGATTCGGTGAACGTCATGCGGGCCACCGCGAACGGATCGGGATTGTCGTTGACGAAGCGGCCGTAGCCCACCCCGACCGACCGCTGGACCGACTTGAACATCCCGTAGACGGCGGCCGCCTGCACGCCGGGGCAGGGCGGCGAGGCGGTGGTGATCCGTCCGTTGATGACCCGCGCGGTATCGACGATGTTGAGTGCGTCTTCGCCGGCGGTGTTCACCAGCTGCACGACCAGCCAGCGATCCTCGGTGGTATCTCCCGCCGCCGCCGGAAGCGAGACGTCGACGTAGTGCGAGGGCGTGGTCCCCGAGAAGTCCAGCCGGACGCCTCCGGAAAACCGGAAGTACGCCTTCTGGGCGGCGCTGAGCGACGGCAACGACGACTCATCGACGCGTCCGACCGTCACGATGGTGCCGTCGGACAGCGCCCCCCCAGGAACATCGACCGCCAGGCCGTTCGGCCCGCCGACCCGGCCCCCTTCGGCGCCCACCACCGTGGACAGGCTGCCATCGGCGTTGGTGCGCGAGAAGGGCGGCAGCGGCACCAGCGTCTGGT
>JAYTEJ010000092.1:0-3704 GCA_043735365.1 Acidobacteriota bacterium | reverse complement strand
GTCCGATCGGGGTCGTGCGCCGTCGGCGCCCCCTGGAGCAGGGTCGGCGCCTCTCCCGGAGTTCTGCCCAGCACGGTCGGGGCGTCCCCGGGCGGACCGCCCGGCGGCCGGCCCAACATGGTTGGCGCCTCGCCAGCCGACGGCCTCACCGACACCGTCGGGGCATCGACGACCGTACCCCCGAGCATGGTCGGTGCCTCGCCTGGCACGGGGAAACGGTGCGATGGAAGGGGCGGTCCGGTGGGGGCGTCGGTGTCGAAGGCGGCGCGTCCCGAAAGCAAAGACGACGGCTCGTGGCCGAGGCGGGTCGCGGCATCCGTGGGAGCGAAGGGGGGCGGCGGAGTCTGCACCGCCGTGGCCGCGGTGCGTGCGCGTCCGGCAGCGCAGCGTGGGCACTGATTCAGTGGAGGCGGTACCTCATTCCCACAGCGTTGACAGAGCATGGGGGGTCAGGAACTCATCTGCAGAGCCAAGGCTGATGATAGCATGGCCACCAGACCCTCCCCGGAGGCACCTATGCTGGACTCGACGGCACGCGCCGCGGGCGCCGGACGCCTCGCTCCTGACCCGTCGGCGATTGCCGAGATCGTCATTCTCTGGCTCACGGCGGGCCGACCCGGCGCCCGCCGTTATCCGTTCCCTGCGCTCGGACCGAGCCACTCGGGATGATGTGCCGTGCCGTCGAAGCGGCCGGTGCTCTTGTAGCGCTCGTGCCGGCCTGACTCCGCGGCGGCCGCGGTGCGGGCGAGCAGTATTTTGACCTGCTCGCCGGTCATCGGCTTGTAGGCGCGCGCCGCGGCCAGCGCCGCCTCCAGCACCTCCATCGAGTCGATGCCGGTGATCAGGACGCTGATCGGCAGGTGCATGGCATAGTGCCAGCACTCCTCGGCGGTGACGAGCTTGGTGTCGACGATGAAGTGGTCGCCCAGGCTTTTCATCGACAGCGCACCGATACCCTGGCGCACCAGCTCCGGCAGGACCTTCTGTTCGAAGCTGTCGTAGTGCGCGTCCATCACGTTGAGCGGCATCTGCACCGCGTCGAACGGGAACCCGTGCGCGGCGGCGACCTTCAGCATCTTCAGGTGGATGGCCGGGCTCTTGTGCCCGGTGAAGCCGATGTAGCGGGTCTTGCCGGCCTTCTTCGCCTCGAGCACCGCGGCGGCGGCCCCTCCCTCGGCGAAGATCAAATCAGGATCATTGTCGCGAATGATCTCGTGGAACTGCAGTAGGTCGAGATGATCGGTCTGCAGCCGGCGCAGCGACTCGTCGATCTGCTGGGCGGCGGTGGCGCGGTCGCGGCCGTCGATCTTGGTCATCAGGAAGGTCTTCTTCCGGTAGCCGTCCAGCAGCGCCTTGCCCATGCGCACTTCGCTGGCGCCGTTGTTGTAATCCCAGCAGTTGTCGAGGAAGTTGACCCCCTGGTCGATGGCGGTGCGGATGATCCGGATGCTGTCGGCCTCTTCCTTCTGGCGGCCGGTATGGGCGCCGCCCAGGCCGAGGAGCGAGACTTTTTCGCCGGTCCGGCCGAGGGTGCGATACGGCATCTCCCCCTGGGCCGGGGCGGCGTCGACGCGGGACGCGAGCGCCCCGGCGACCGTGAGTTCGAGAAAGGTGCGGCGGCTCAGCATCGGTTTCCTGCTTTCTCGGCCGCGCCGGAGGTCGTCAGCGGCCTGACGTATGGTAATCGGATCAGAGGGCCGCGCGCACGGCACGGCGGACGACGTCTGCCGTCAAGCCGTATACCAGAAGCGAGACCAGCACCGCGCCGCCGCCTGGCCGCCCCCATGGATGGGTCGGGCGGCGAATCGCCTCGAGCGACGCTGCTGGTCCAGTACACTGAACGGGAACAATGTTCGGAGGACACATGAAGACCAGAGGATACGCGGCGCGGTCCGCGGAGACGCCGCTCGCCCCGTTCGAATTCGAGCGCCGGTCGCCCGGAGAGCGCGACGTTCACATCGCGATTGATTTCTGCGGCATCTGCCACTCGGACATCCACACGGCTCGGAACGAATGGGGCGGGACGCCGTATCCCTGCGTGCCCGGTCACGAGATCATCGGCCGGGTCGTCAAGACTGGCAAGGCGGTGAGCCGATTCAAGGAAGGCCAGCGCGTCGGCGTCGGCTGCTTCGTCAATTCGTGCGGCACCTGCGCGAACTGTAAGGCCGGCCGGGAGAACTACTGCCAGAACGGCTTCACGATGACCTACGGCAACCTGGATTCGGATGGCAAGACGCCGACCTTCGGCGGCTACTCCAACCAGATCGTGGTTGACGAGCGCTTCGTGCTGACCGTGCCTGAGGGGCTGGACTCGGCCGCGGCCGCGCCGCTGCTCTGCGCCGGGATCACCACCTACTCGCCGCTGAAGGACGTCGGCCTCACCAAAGGTTCACGGGTTGCGGTGATGGGTCTCGGCGGCCTCGGCCACATGGGGGTGAAGCTGGCCGCCTCCTTCGGTGCAGAGGTGACGGTGCTGAGCCGATCGCCCGAAAAGGAGGCGGACGCCCGGCGGCTGGGAGCCGCCGAGTTCGTCCTCACCAATCAGCCGGGGGCCTTCGACACGCTGGCGGGGCGCTACGACGCGATTCTCGACACCATTTCCGCCAAGCACGATCTCAACGGGCCGCTCAATGCGTTGAAGATGCGAGGCACGCTGATTCTCGTCGGGGCCTCTCCCGAGAATCTCGAGTTCAGTCCCTTCCCGCTGATCTTCGGCAACCGCAGGATCATGGGATCGCTGGTCGGCGGCATTCCCGAGACCCAGGAAATGCTGGACCACTGTGGCAGGCACGGCATTACCAGCGACATCGAGATGATCGACCCCGACGCCATCAACGCCGCCTACGACCGCACCCTCAAAGGGGACGTGAAATACCGGTTCGTGATCGACTGCTCGAAGTTCTGATCGGAAGGGGGCTCAGCGGCCCCCTTCCGCCCGCTCGTCCGAGCGGAACAGCGAGGCCGGCAGCCCCTCCTTGTTGACGAGATTCGCGGCAGGATCGTAGTCCCAGGCGTAGCGGACCGACTGCGGGTCGGCCACCCCGGGGCTCGAGACCAGGACGGTGGCGCCGCGAATCTGCCCGGTGGCGGGCAGGTAGACGCCGTCCGCACCCGCCACCTCGAAGCCGGTGACGGGTCCGCCGCCGCGTGTCGCCAGGCCCGAGGCCGCGTGGTCGAACCACACGCGAATCCCATCCGGTTCGCGCGTCGACTGGCGGTAGAGCGGGCTCGCACCGCGCTCCTGCGCCAGCATCGCCAGCCGTCGTCCGACCTCCTGCTTGTTGGTCGGATGGATACTGGTGGGATTGCCGATGTCGGTGATGACGACGACGCCGGTGTGGGCGAGGGCGGTGGCCTTGACTTGTCCTTCCTGAACGCGCATCCAGTGGCCGTTCTTGACCGCGTTGCCATAGTTGGCAAGCTGCACCCAGTAGAAGGGGAAGTCCCCCTGCGCGAAGGCCCGTCGCCAGTCGGCGACCAGCGTCATGAGCGCGTCACCATAGATCTGTCCCTGGGCGCGGCCGGCCTCCGTTTCTCCCTGGTACCACACCGCCCCTTTGATCGTGTACTTGACCAGCGGCGCGATCATCCCGTTGTAGAGCGTGGTCGGCTCGTGGGGATGCCCGGGGCCGAGCGGCGGCGCGGGGCGGGCGCCAGTCGAGCCGTCGGTCTCCCACTTCCGCAGCGCTTCTTCGTGGCGGCTC
>JAYTEJ010000091.1:0-6857 GCA_043735365.1 Acidobacteriota bacterium | reverse complement strand
CCGAATGCCTTCCTGTTGAGGAGCCCCGGCGGCGATCCGCTGGTCGAGGTCTCGATGGCGCCCGACGACATCGCCCGGGCGCGCGCGCGGCTGCGGCGGCAGACGGCGGCGTCGGCGATCGCGGCACTGAGCGTCGCGCTGCTGCTGCTCATCGGCCCGGCGCTCGATCGCCGGGCGGAGGCGGATCGCCGCGCCGCGTTCGTCGGCGCCACGGCCGCCTCACTCGCGCTGCTCGTCGCGGGGACGCTGCTGCTGTGGGTGGCGCTGCGGCTTGGCGCCGGGCAGCCGCCGGGTGCGCACATGGTCCTGCTGCTCGCCGGCGTCGCCGCCGCGGCCGCGGTGGCGCTGATGGCGGCGCCGGTGGCCCGCCTCCGCGTCGCCGCCCACGGCGCCCGTCTGGCGGCCCGCGACCGGCTGACGCCGTTTCTCGCGACCCAGCTGCTCGCCGGGGCCGCGGTGGCGGGGCTGTTCGTGGCCTTCGATCGGCTGCTGATTGGCGCGATCGACCCGGCGGCGGTGGACCTGCGCCACTTCTCGCTCCACCCCTGGGTCCCGGCCCGTCTGGCCCTGTTCACCGGGATGCTCGCCAGCCACATCGCCGCCCTGTGGGCCGGCACCCTGATCCTCACCGCCGCGATGGCGCGCTGGCGGTTCGGCCCGCCGGCATCCTCCGGCCTGCGCCTCGGCCTCGCCCTGGTCTGGCTCGCCCCGTCGCTGCTCCTCACCGCGGCGGCCCAGGCGCGCGGCTGGCCGCTGCCCCCCTGGGCGGTGCTGGGCTCGGCGGCGGTCTGCGCCGCGGCAACCCTGGGGGCGCGGCGGATTGTCGCGTGGTTCCGGCACGCCACCGTGGCGGCCCGGATCCTCGGGCTGTTCAGCGCCTTCCTCGTGCCCGCGCTGCTCCTCTACCCCTCGGTCGACTTCTATGCGGATCGCGCGATGCGCTCGCTGATTGCGACCCGCTACGCGGTCGAGGCGCAGCGCCAGCAGCAGACCCTCGAGGATCATCTTTCCGAGGCGCGGCGCGAGATCGACAGGATCGACGTGCTGCCGGTGCTCGTCGGCGGAGGCGGCGACGGCACCGGCGCCGCGGCCCGCCCGGATAGCGCCTTCTTCGTCTGGAAGCGCACCGCCCTGGCGCGCGCCCGCCTCACCTCAGCGATCGAGCTCTACGACCGCTCCGGCGCACTCGTCAGCCGCTTCGCGCTCAACTATCCCGAGTACTCGGTCGCCCGGCAGGCGCCCCAGGCCGCCTCCGGCTGCGACTGGGACGTGTTCGGCGAGGCCACCCCCTTCGGCTCGGACGAGCGCCGGGTGCTGCATGCCGATCGGCAGATCTGCGTCAGCCCCTCCCCCGGCGCGCCGCGCCAGCCGGTCGGCACCATCGTCGTCCACGTGCTGCTCTTCGACTACCGCACGCTGCCGTTCATCTCGTCGCAGAACCCCTACTTCGAGGTCTTCCGGCCGGCCGAAGGCGGGGCGCCGCAGGAAGGAACCACCGGCAGCGACGTTGACGTCGCCATCTATGGCTGGAGCCTCAGCCCGATCTATACCTCCGGGCGGGTCGCCTGGCCGATCACCGACGCGCTGTTCGCGCGCATCTACGATCCCGAGCGCCGTCCCTTCTGGGCCGAGATCCGCGCCGAGGGGCGCCGCTACCACGTGCATTTCTCGAACGACCGCGTCTTCATCTATGCGATCGGCTATCCGGCGCTGACGACCTTCGATCACTTCGTCCACCTCGCCGAGCTGACCACGCTCTCGGGGATCCTCTACGTGCTGGTGCTGCTGGGGACGGCGTTCTTCAGCCGCATCGCCCGGGTCCGGCTCCGCATCGGCCGGGCGCTGCTGCGCGAAGTCCGGGCGAGCTTCTATCGCAAGCTGTTTCTCGCCTTCGTCTTCGCCTCGATCGTCCCGGTGCTGATCCTGGCGTTCCTGATCCGCACCTATTTCGCCAACCTGCTCGCCGCCGACGTGTCGCTCGAGGCCGCGCGCACCGCCGCCGTCGCGCAGCGGGTGATCGAGCAGTCGAACGCGCTGCTGCAGCGGACCGACGGCCTCGAGCCGGCCAGCGACGACGTGCTGATGTGGATCAGCCAGGTCATCGATCAGGACGTCAACATCTTCGCCGGCCCGGACCTGCTGGCGACCAGCGAGCGCGACCTGTTCGCCTCCGGCCTGCTCGGCACCCGCACCCCCGGCGCCGTCTATCGCGCCATCGCCCTGCAGCGGCTCCCGAGCTTCGTCGGCGAGGACCGCATCGGCACCTTCCCCTATACCATCGCCGCCGCGCCGGTCCGCGCCGGCGGGCGCAGCGCCATCCTCACCGTGCCGCTGGCCAACCGGCAGCGCGACATCGATCGCCAGATCGACGATCTTGATCGCGGCGTGCACCTGCTGGCGCTGGTGTTCGTGCTGGTCGGCGCGGCGATGGGGCTCTACATGGCGGAGCGCATCGCCGATCCCGTGCGCCGCCTCACCCGCGCCACCCGCCGCATCGCGCGCGGCGATTTCGACGCCCAGGTCGCGGTCAAGACCGCCGACGAGCTGCGGCGGCTGGTCGATGCCTTCAACAGCATGGCGGCCGAGCTCAAGGCGCAGCGCACCCAGCTCGAACGCACCCACCGGCTCGAGGCCTGGGCGGAGATGGCGCGGCAGGTGGCCCACGAGATCAAGAATCCGCTGACCCCGATCCAGCTCTCGGCCGAGCACCTGCGCCGGGTCCACGCCGACCGCGGCGAGCCGATGGGCGAGGTGCTCGAGAGCTGCGTCACCTCGATCCTCGGGCAGGTCCGCCTGCTGCGGCAGATCTCGGCGGAGTTCTCCAACTTCGCCTCGTCGCCGACCGCCCGCCGGGCGCCGGTCGACCTCGCGGAGCTGGTGGCGGACGTCATCGACCCCTACCGCACCGGCCTTGCCGGCCGCATCGTCCTCGTCAACGGCGTCGCCCCGCCGCTGCCGCCGGTGCTCGTGGATCGCTCGCTCGTGGCCCGCAGCCTCGCCAACATTGTCGAGAACGCGCTGCACGCGATGCCGGGAGAGGGCACGCTGACGCTCGAGGCCGCGGTCGAGCCGGGCTTCGTGGTGGTGGCGGTGCGGGATACCGGCCCCGGGATGGACGAGGACGCGCTGGCGCGGGTTTTCGAGCCCTACTTCTCGACCAAGACGACCGGCACCGGGCTGGGGCTGCCGATCGCACGGCGCAACATCGAGCTCAATGGCGGCGCGGTAGAAGTGGAGAGCGTCCGCGGGCGCGGCACGACCGTCAGGGTTCGGCTGCCGGTGGCGAAGTGAGGGCCGGCGCCTCGTCGGCGGCCGCGCCGTGCGGGCGGCGACGCAGCCGGCCGTAAACCCAGCCGCCGAGCGCGGCCACCACGTAGCCGTAGGACAGTACCACCAGCGCCAGCCGCGGGTGCGAGGCGACGAGCGCCAGCGCCACCGCCGCCAGGAAGAGGATGCGAAACGGCGACCGCCGCCAGCCGAGGTCGAGCGCCTTGACGCTGCGGAAGCGCATCGTGCTGACCATCAAAAAGGCCGGCACGAGCACCATCGCCAGCGCCGGCAGCGCCGACTCGCGCAGGTGCAGGCCATACGGATACCAGAACACGGTCGAGGCGATCACGGAGGCGGCCGCCGGGCTCGGCATGCCGACGAAATAGCGCTTGTCGCTGGCCGCCGGGGTGGTGGCGCTCTGCACGTTGAAGCGCGCCAGCCGCATCGCCGCCGCGGCGACGAACAGGAAGCCGGCCGCCCAGCCGAGGCGCTGCAGCGGCCACAGCCCCCAGGTGAACGCCAGGATCGCCGGCGCCATGCCGAACGAGACGACGTCGGCCAGCGAGTCGAGCTCGACCCCGAACGCGGACGACGAGTTGGTGAGGCGCGCGAAGAACCCGTCGAGCGTGTCGAGGATCATCGCCACGCCGATGAACAGCGCCGCGGTGTCGAAGTCGCCGCGCGTCGCGTAGACCACGCAGGCGTAGCCGCAGAACAGGTTGGCGATGGTGAAGAGCGACGGCAGCAGGTAGACGCCGCGCCGCAGCCGGTGCGGCTTGTCCTCGCGCCGCCGCCGCCGCGCGCTATCGAGCATCGGCGCCTCGCAGAATCGCGAGCACGGTCTCGCCGCCGACCACCCGGTCGCCAACCGCGACCCGCAGCTCCGCGGCGCGCGGCAGGAAGACGTCCATCCGCGAGCCGAATTTCATCAGCCCCACCCGCTGGCCGCGTTCGAGCGTCTCCCCCGTCGCCACCCGGCACACGATCCGCCGCGCCAGCATGCCGACGACCTGGCGGAAAACCACCGTCTGGCCGCGGTGATCGACCCAGACCTCATTGAGCTCGTTGTCGTTCGAGCCTTCGTCGTAGGCCGGGAGGAACTTGCCGGGACGGTAGTCGATGCGCTCCACCCGGCCGTCGACCGGGGTGCGATTGATGTGCACGTCCATCGGCGAGAGGAAGATGGTGATCTGCAGCCAGTCCCCCGGCGGCGCCCAGCGGCCGTCGCTCGGGCCGGCAATCATCACCCGGCCGTCGGCCGGCGACACCACCAGATCCGGCCCCTGCGGCACGGTGCGCTCCGGATCGCGAAAGAAGTAGGTCAGGAACCCGCCGAGCGCGGCGAACGACGCCGCCAGGACGGGGCGGCGGCGGACGGCCAGCGCCACCGCCGGTACAAGCGCGGCCGCGATGAACGGGAAACCTGCGCGATCGATTTTCATGGAAACGGATGTCCGGCTGTGGGTGGGCTCGCGAGGAGGACCGGCGGCCCTGCGCCGCGGCGCACGCCCGCGCTGGCCCTCGTGACCCGACGTGAAGTGGCGGCCGCGTTCAAGGCCGCGCGGCGTGCGGCGCCCCGCCGTCGGTCGTGTGACGGCGGAGAATGCTTTCCATCTGATCCTTGAGCTGCAGCTTGTGCTTCTTCAGGCGGACCTCTTCGACCTGTTCGGGCTCGGAGAGGAAGTTGCGGGTCGTGAGGTCGTGGATGCGTTCGTCGAGGTCGTGGTGCAGGGTGGCCAGCTGGCGGTACTCGTCGTCGGTCTGCAGCAGCTCGCGCTTCAGCGCTTCGAAGTCCATCGGCATGTGCGCCTCCTTGAGACGGGGTATTCACTCGTGGTGGGCAGCCATAAAGGCAAGCTACCACAAGACCCGGGGCGCTTCAAGGCGGCGCGGCGCGGCGGCGGAGGTCGTGGCACCACAGGATCAGTGCATCCTCCTCCGGCTGGTTGTAATAAGCCGGCCGCGACGCGACGATGACGAAGCCGGCCCGACGATAGAGCGCCAGCGCGGCCGCGTTCGACCGCCTGACCTCGAGCGTGGCCTGACGCGCGCCTTGAGCCGCGAGCTCATCGAGCACGTGACCAAGCAGCGCCGTCGCCGCGCCCCGCCGCCGCGCCAACTGATCGACCGCCAGCGAATTGATGTGGATCTCGTCCGCGATCAGCCAGCAGCTGCAGAACCCGACGATGCCGTGCGCCGGATGCCGGATGACGTAGACCCGGGTCACTTCGGGGCGCTCGAGCTCGCGGGCGAGCATCTCGCGGGTCCACGGATTGGAGAACGACGCCGCCTCGAGCGCCGCCACCCGGTCGAGCTCGTCGTCGCCGGCGAGCGGTGCGACCGTCCACCCCTCCATGCGCTCAGTCCCCGGCGGCTCGCCGCGCCCGGGCGAGCTCGGCGTCCGGCCGGCGCACATAGATCGGGATGAGCGCGTGCGGCCGGACCGCCCGCGCCGGCGCCTCGGCGGCGATGCGCGCGATGACGCCGGCGAGTGGCGGCGGCCGCCGGATTCGGACGCCGGCGCCGTAGCGCGCCACGATTTCGTCGCGATAGCGCACCGCGCCGTCGCCGATGAAGACCCGGCGGCCGCCGTCGTCGTCAATATCCTCTTCGAGCAGGACCGCCGGCGGCACGGCGCGCGCCGGCGCGGTCACGATCAGCCCGCCCGCCGCGTAGATTTCGGCAAAGACCTCACCGCGCTGCGCGTCCATCCAGGCGGCGACCGGCGCGCCGGCGTCGGCCGCTGCCCGCGCCAGCGCTTCGAGCACGGAGACCGGCACGATCGACCGGCCGCGCGCCATCGCCAGGCCCTGGACCGTGGCAATCCCGACGCGCAGGCCCGTGAACGACCCCGGCCCGGCCGCGACCGCGAACAGGTCGACGTCCTCGATCCGCGCCCCGGCGGCATCGAGCACCCGCGTCAGGTCGGCGGGCAGACGCTCGCCGTGCGTCCGCTCCGGATCGCCGATCTGTTCGGCGACGACCGCGCCGTCCCGCAGCACCGCCGCGCTGCCCGCCCTGGTCGTCGTGTCGAGCGCCAGTATGATCAAGGTCCCAATGTTATACTTTGCGCAGAATCTCCCCTAAATGTCCTCTCCTCCCGTGTCATTCGAGCCTGCCGGTGCGACCCCGGCCATGCGGCAGTATTTCGAGGCGAAGCGGCAGTACCGCGACGCGATCGTCTTCTTCCGGATGGGCGATTTCTACGAGATGTTCTACGAGGACGCGCTCACCGCGGCCCGGGCGCTCGAGTTGACGCTGACCTCGCGCGCGAAGGACGCCAGCGGCGGCGCCATCCCGATGTGCGGCCTCCCCTATCACGCCGCCGACGGCTACATCGCCCGGCTCGTCCGCAAGGGGTTCCGCGTCGCCATCTGCGAGCAGATGGAAGACCCGCGCAAGACCAAGGGCCTGGTGCGGCGCGAGGTCGTCAGGGTCGTCTCCCCCGGAACGCTGACCGACGCCAGCTATCTCGATGCGCGCGAGCCGGCGCTGCTGATGGCAATTGCCGGCATGCAGCCGGGCCCGGGCTACGGCGTGGCGCTGCTCGACGTCTCGACCGGCGAGTTCACCGCCGCGGAGTATCC
>JAYTEJ010000090.1:0-2971 GCA_043735365.1 Acidobacteriota bacterium | reverse complement strand
GTGTTCCGGGAGGCGGCGCCGCGCCAGGTCGTCGAGCTGAGCGAACGGCGCTACGCGCGGCCGACCGTCAGCCGGACGTTCGAGGGGCGCGATCGGTTCGCGCCGGCGGCGGCGTGGCTGGGCAGGGGCATCCAGCTCGCCGCGCTCGGCCGGCCGCTGCAGGTGTCGGAGCGGATCGACATCCCGCTTCCCGTGGCCGAGGGGGACGGGCTGCGGGGCGTGGTCCTGCTCGTCGATCGCTTCGGCAATCTCGTCACCAACATCGACCGCGGCGCCTTCGAGGCGTTCGCCGGGGAGCGGCCGGTGTCGATCACGGCCGGTGGCCTGCCGGTGGCGGGCGTGGTCGGCACCTACGCGGACATCCGCCCCGGCGAAGTGTGCGCGCTCTTCGGCAGCTCGAACCATCTCGAGCTCGCGGTCAACGGCGGCAGCGCCGAGGCCGCGACCGTACTCGCCCGCGGCGCCATCGTCTACGTCCGGCCGGTCTGAACGGCGGCAACCCGTGACCTGGAACAGCCATGATTGATTTCGACCTGTCGGACGAACAGCTTCTACTCGAACAGTCGGTCCGTCAATGGGGCGCGCGCGAAGTGGCGCCGCGGATCCGCGAGCTGGATCGCGAGCATCGTTTCGACCCCGGCATCCTTCCGCAGATGGCGAGCCTCGGCCTGCTCGGGTGCTCGGTGCCGGAGGAGTACGGCGGCGCCGGGATGGACTACGTCAGCCTCGGGCTGATCAGCGAGGAGCTCGAGTACGTGGACACTTCGCTGCGGGTGGTGATCTCGGTGCACGCCGGGCTCAACTGCCTGTCGCTGCTGACGTGGGGCAGCGAAGCGCAGAAGCAGCGCTACCTCGTGCCCCAGGCGCAGGGACAGAAGATCGCGACCTACGGGCTGACCGAGCCGGCGGCCGGCAGCGACGTCCGCGGCATCCAGACCGTGGCGGTGAAGAAGGGGGAGCGCTACTACCTGACCGGCGAGAAGATGTGGATCTCGCTGGCCGACGTTGCCGACAACTTCCTGGTGTTCGCCTGGACCGATCTCGAGAAGAAGAAGCAGCGCGACACGTCGGGCCTGAGCGCCTTCATTCTCGAGCGCGGCTTCAAGGGCTTCTCGAGCGGTACGATCAAGGAGAAGTGGGGCATCCTCGCCGGCAACACCGGGTTCTTCAAGATGGACGAGGTCGAAGTCCCGGAGGAGAACCTGCTCGGCCAGCCCGGCGAGGGCTTCAAGATCGCGATGTTCGCGCTCGATCAGGGGCGCTATACCGTGGCCGCCGGGGCTACCGGGCTGATCCGCGCCTGCCGCGACGCCAGCAGCAGCTACGCCCGGGAGCGCCGCACTTTCGGCGTGCCGATCGCCGAGCACCAGCTGGTCAAAGAGATGATCGCGCAGATGGAGTCGGACTATCAGGCGGCGCGGCTGCTCTGGCTGCGCGCCGGGTTCCTCAAGAATCGCGGCCGCCGCAACACTCGCGAGACCGGCCTGGCGAAATGGTTCGCGACGGTGGCGTCCGAGCGCGCCGCCGGCGACGCGGTGCAGGTGCACGGCGCCAACGGCTATTCCGACGACTACCCGGTCGGGCGCTTCTACCGCAACTGCAAGGGGGCGGTGATCTACGAGGGCACGCGCGAGATCCACAAGATCATGCAGGCCGACTACGTGCTCGGCTACCGGCAGGATCGGCCGACGCGACGCGACCTTCCCGCCATCGAATGACCTGGCGCCGGAATCTCTTCGCGGTCACCGCCGCGTGCTTCATCGGGTTCACCGGGTTCACGCTGGTGATGCCCTTCCTGCCGCTCTATTTCCAGCAGCTCGGGGTCCACGACGTCGGGGCGATTGCGCTGTGGTCGGGCCTCAGCCTCGGGGTGACGCCGGCGATGACGGCGCTGCTGTCGCCGTTCTGGGGCCGGCTGGCGGATCGCTACGGCCGCAAGATCATGATCGAGCGCTCGCTCCTGAGCTTCATTTTCCTGATGGGGGCGATGGCAGCGGCGACGCGGCCTTGGCACCTCTTCGCGCTGCGCGCGGCGCAGGGGCTGTTTGCCGGCTACGGCGCGCTGGCGATCACCATGGCGGCGGACTCCGCGCCCAGGGACCGCGTCGCCTATTCGATCGGCTACGTGCAGACGGCGCAGCGGCTCGGCCCGGCGATCGGGCCGCTCATCGGCGGCTCGCTCGCCCAGGTGGTCGGGCTGCGGCACGCCTTCCTGGTGACCGCCGCCTTCTACGTGATTGCGCTGGTGCTGGTCTTCGTCCTCTACGACGAGCGCACGGTGGCGCACCGCACCGAGGCGCCGGCGGCCGGCCGCATCACCTTCCGGAACGTCCTGGCGTTCGAGAACTTCATCCTGCTGATGGTGGTGGTGTTCGGCCTCCAGTTCGTCGACCGCAGCTTCGGCCCGATCCTGCCGCTCTATGTCGCCCAGCTGGGCACGCCGGCGGCGCGGGTGCCGATGGTCTCGGGTATCGTCTTTTCGATTGCCGCCGCGGCCGGCGCTGTCGGGCACCACGCCTGCGGCATGCTGCTGCGCCGCGCCGCGGCGCCGCAGGTAATCGCCGGCAGCATCGGCATTGCCGCCGTCGGCACGGTGGTGTATCTCACCGCCGGCGCCGCCTGGCTGCTGCTCGCCGCGACACCCGTGTTCGGTCTCGCCATCGGCATCTCGACGACCGCGGCCTACACCGCGGCGAGCGCGGTGATCCCGGCGGAGGCGCGCGGCGCCGGCTTCGGCTTCCTGGCCACCGCCTCACTGACCGGGCTCGCCCTCAGCCCCATCGTCAGCGGCATCCTCGGCGCCACCAGCATCAGGGCGGTCTTTCTGCTCGACACCATCGCGCTGGTCCTGCTCGCGATCATGGTGATGCGAGCCATGGCGGCAACGCCGCTGCCGGGCCCATCGGCGCCCGCGCCGGAGGAACTGTGAGCATCGCCGCCTGCGACGCCGACGGCCTGGCGCGCGCCGTGG
>JAYTEJ010000089.1:0-3055 GCA_043735365.1 Acidobacteriota bacterium | reverse complement strand
TCGCCGAGCTCGAAGGGGCGGAGGCGGCGCTGCTGTTCGCGAGCGGTCAGGCGGCGACGACGACGGCGCTGCTGGCGCTGCTGTCGGCTGGCGACGAAGTGGTGTGCAGCTCGGAGATCTACGGCGGCACGTTTCACCTGCTCGCCGATCTGCTGACCCGGTTTGGGGTGCGGGCGAGATTCGAGCCGCTGGCGGCGTTCTCGCGTCCCGAGGCGCTGCTCGGCGCCAACACCCGGCTGGTGTGGTTCGAGTCGCCCGTGAATCCGACGCTGCGGTGCGTCGACATCGCGGCGATCGCCCGCGCCTGCCGCGCCCGGCAGGTGCTCACGGTGGCCGACAATACCTTTGCCAGCCCGATCAACCAGCGGCCGCTGGCGCTTGGCGTCGACGTGGTGATGCACAGCGCCACGAAATATCTCAACGGCCACAGCGATGTCACCGCCGGGGCGCTGGCCGGATCGGCGGCGCTGATGGCGCGAATGCTGGACGTGCGGAAGAAGGTCGGGGCGGTGCTCGACCCGCACGCGGCCTACGCCCTCGGGCGCGGGCTGAAGACGCTGGCGGTCCGTGTCGCCCGGCAGAATTGCAGCGCGCAGGCGGTGGCTGCATGGCTGGCGCAGGACCCGCGGGTCCACCGCGTCTACTATCCCGGGCTGGCGGACCACCCCGAGCATGCGCTGGCCGCGCAACAGATGACGGGATTCGGGGGGATGGTGTGCCTTGACGTCGGCGGCGGCTACGAGCGGGCGGCGGCGTTCTTCGACCGCCTCACCCTCTTCCGCCGCGCCGCCAGCCTTGGCGGCGTCGAGAGCCTGTGCAGCCTGCCGGTGCTGACCTCGCAGTGGGGACATACACCGGAGGAACTCGCCCGCGCCGGGGTGACCGACAGCATGGCGCGCCTGTCGGTGGGGCTCGAAGATCCGGACGATCTGATTGCCGATCTCGACCAGGCGCTCGGGCGGGCTACTTAGCGACCGGCTCCTTCTTCTTCTCCTTGTCGGTGGCCGGCTCGTGGAGGAACTGCTCGGCCATCTCGGCGATCCGTGCGGTGATCGCCGCCGCCTGCAGGTCGCCGAACTTCTCCCGGAACTTGTCCACCGGGACCACCGCCTTGGCCATGGCGCGGTGCCCGCCGGCGCTGCCGATGTCGGAGAACCACCGCTTCACGAACTCGCCCGCATTGCGTGAGTAGCCGAGGTTGCGGACGCTCACGATCAGACAGCCGTTGACGATCCCGGCGATGATCGTCCACTTGACGTCCTCGAGCTGGAGGAAGAAATCGGCGGTGTAGGGGATGAAGTCCTCGCGCGGCGCCTCACCGACGAAGGCGCAGAAGACCTGGTCTTTCATCACCCCGCCCTGGCTCGCCCGGGTGACGTAGTTGAGCCGCTCGAGGGTGATTTCCGCCCCTTCCATCTTGCGGATGAGCGCCGCATCGGCCAGCGGATAGAGGAAGGTGAAGGCTTCGAGATCGACCCGGTTGGTGTGGCGCGCGAAGAACAGCGTGTCTGACTTGATGGCGTAGAGCATCGCGGTGGCGGTGCGCTCCGAGATGTTGACGTCGACGGCGCGCAGGTGCTCGGTCAGGATGGTCGAGGTCGAGCCGTAATCGGCGCGGATGTCCTTGAAGACGGTGCTGTAGCCGGTCTGCTCGGGATGGTGATCGACGACCAGATCGACGCGGTCGAGCATGCCGCCGAAATAGTGCGGCTGGACGTCGACGGTGGCGATGCGGTCGAATTCCGGGAACGACGCCGGGGTGACGTGCTCGACGTGGATGTCGAGCATGTTGGCCATGCGCAGGTTCTCGGGGCGGGTGACCCCCTGGACGGCGCCGATGATCGCCGTGGTTTTGGTCCGGCGCAGCAGGTTGCGCAGCGCCAGGCCGCTGGCCAGGGCGTCGGGGTCCGGATCGTTGTGCAGCAGAATGAGCACGCGATCTGCATCAGCGAAGTAGCGCTGGTACTGCTGCACCCGCGCCCGGGTCATCGAACGGCTGAGCTCGGTGACGAGCGTCGGGCGGATCAGCTCCGGGAGATCGAGATGCGTGACGTCGATGAGCTCCGCCCGCGCCGCCTCGGAGCGGCCGGTGGTCGGCCCGGTATGGAGTATGTAGACAAGGGTGCCGCCGGCGTCGCGGATTGCCCCGAGGACCTTCTTCAGGCTGCGCTTGCCGTTGTCCTCGATGATGAAGCAGGTGCTGGGGGAGATGTCGGCCTTGAGGTAGGTGTCGACCCGCCGCGGATCGCCCGCGGTGGCCTCGATCCCCGCATCGTGGAGGCGTCGGGCCAGCGGCTTGCTCTCGACGAGGAAGTCGACTTCGAAGCTTGGCAGGAGCACCGAGTCGAGGGACCGGATGACGAGCTCGTCCTGGCAGATGGCAACGACCCGCATGTCAGGAACGCCTGGTGATCATGACCAAACTCGCATTATACGCCGTCACCCTCCACCGGGCCGTCCTGGCCGCCGCGGTCGCGGCCGTCTGCGGGCTGACGGCCGCAGTGCCTGCCGCGGCGCAGGATAACCCGATTTGCGCGGCGTGCCTCGCCCCGGTGATTGCCGCCGGCCAGGTGCCGGTCGTCCCCGCGGCGCTCGACGGCCTCGACGTCTTCGTGCGCGCCGACCCGGGTGAGGACGCGGCGGTGCTCGCCGGACTGCGTGCCATCGTCGAACGGGGCGGCCATGCCGGCCTGCTGCTGGCTGCGCTGCCTCCCTCTCCTCCGGCCGCGGAGACGCTGGCCGCGGCGGACCGCCTGCTCATCGACCTGACAGCCGTGCCCGCAGGAGCTGATCGGCAGGCGCTGGCGTTCGCGCTGAAAACGCAGGCCACCGCCTTTCGCGCCGCCGCCAAACCCGGCGCGCGCTTCGGCATCATCGCCCCCGCCGCCACCGCCACGGCACTGCTCGGCGAGGACCTCGCCCCCTACCTCGACATCATCGTCTGGCTCGACCCACCGCCCGCCGACACCGGCGGGCCGGCGGTCTGGCGGACGGTGGGGGACGGGCCGCCGACCCTGGCCGCGGCGCTGGCGGCGACGCGGACCGCCGGGACCGC
>JAYTEJ010000088.1:0-2241 GCA_043735365.1 Acidobacteriota bacterium | reverse complement strand
CACGGCATCTTCCACTTCGGCACCCTCAGCCTCACCCATCCGGACGCCCGTGCCGCCACCGTGCGGGCGGTGAAGCTCGCCCGCGAGGCGGGCTGGCTGGTGAGCTTCGACCCGAACGCGCGCCTCGACCTGTGGCCCTCTGCCGAGGCCTTCATCGGCGCCACCCTGGCGCTCCTCCCCTCCTGCGACATCGTCAAGCTGGCGGAAGACGAGCTGGCGCTGCTGGGCGTCACGCCGGCGATGGCGCTCAGCCGCGGGCCGCGCGCGCTGCTCTTGACCTACGGCCAGGGCGGGGCCCGGGTGGTCACGGCCGCGGGGCTGGACATCCACGCGTCCGGGCTGGCGGTGCCGGTGGTCGATACCACCGGCGCGGGGGATGCCTTCGCCGGCGCGCTGCTCTTCGAGCTGGCGCGGCGGGAGATTACCCCGGCGACGCTCGACGCCGCCCTTGGCGACGAAGCAGCGATGCGCGGCTGGCTGGCGTTCGCCAACGCCTGCGCGGCGCTGTCGGTGACCCGCCGCGGCGCCATCCCCGCGATGCCAACGCTCGCCGAAGCCGAATCAGCCGCCGGCGCCACCCGTCCGAACCGCCGCGGCTAAACCCACGCGCGACGCGGAACCCGAACCCGGAACCTCTTCCTGAACCTCTTAACGATGCCCGCGAACCCGCCTGATCGGCCGTCGCGTGCCACACCCTGGCGTCCGAGATCCTTGGTGCAGAACCGCGACGTTGTCGGATATCGTAAGCGTGGCGTGTCTTCCCCGAGTCTTTCCAACGGTTCGTCCGCCGACCGCGTGCGGCGGGAGGTGGCGGCGGCGGATCGCCGGCGCCGCGCCGGCGCGGCGAGCCGGATGCTGTGGCGCGACGCGCCGCTCGCGGCCGCGCTCCCGATCGCCATGGCGGCCGCCGGCCGCTGGCGCGGCTGGTCCCCGGCCTGGCCGCTGGTCCTCCTCTCGATCATCACGCTCGCGCTGCTGGCCCGCCGGCTGCTCGCGGCGCGCGCGCACGGCCTCCCGGATGCCGTAGCGGCGCGGATCGACGCGGCCGCCGGGCTCAACGGCGAGCTGCGGAGCGCCAGCTGGTTCTCCTCCCGCGACGCCGCTGATCCCTGGTCCGAACACCACCTCGATCGCGCCGCCACGCGGCTCGCCGCGGAACGCTGGGAGCAGCACTATCCCATCGGCCCGGCCTGGCGCGCCAAGGCGGTCACCGCCATCCTGGTCGCGGCCACCATCGGCCTCGTCCTGATCCTGCCGCCGCGGAGCCGGCTCGCCACGGCCGCCGGCGGCGGTCCGCAAGCGGGGGTCTCCCGCGTGCCCGCCGCGGCCTCCGCGGAGGTGCTGCTGCCCGAACTGCAGAAGCAGCTCGAGGCGCTGCTCGCCTCCGCCGAGGGCACCACCGGCACACCCTCTGGCACCCCGGCCACCGTCTCCGATCTCCGCCGCCTGATTGCCGCCCTCACCGCGCTCCGCGACGCCGGACGGCTGCAGGACCTGGCGCGCGCCATGGCGCCGGCCGCCGGCACGCCGGCGGACACCGCCCCGAAGGCCCTGCAGGCGCTGGCCGAACGGGCCCGGAAAGCGGCGGAGAAACCGGGGGTCGAGCCCGAGGTCCGCGACACGCTCGAGCAGGTCTCCGATCAGATGGCCGACGCCGCGAAGGCGGCGGACCCCGCGGCCGGCCAGAACGCCGACGCCAGCGGCGCGGCCGCGGCAAAGCCGGACCCGAAGGGCGCTTCGCAGGGCGCGCCGGTGGACGAGGCCGCCATCGAATCCGTCAGTGAGGTGGAGTCCGGCGGCGGCGCCGGCATCGTCATGATGGGCAGCGACAAGGATGCCGCCGGCAAGTCGGCGCCCGGTCTCGGCCTCGGCGGCGGCTCCGACTCCCGCACCAGCGCCGGCCGCATGGCCGATCTCGAAGCGGCGCTGCGCCGCGAGATCATCGACGCCAGCGCCGACAACGCCGGCGACAACGTCCAGACCGAGACGCGGCGCAAGACCGAGCTCGGGCGCGCCTCCGTCACCTACGCCGGCTCCTCCGTTGGCGCCTTCGATCGCGGCCGCGCCGCCGCGCCGCCGCCCGTTCCCGAAAGCCGGCGCGCCGCCGTGCAGACCTATTTCATCCGCAGACAATGACGACATCCATCGCCGTCGAGCACGCGATCGAACAGTTCCGGGACCGTTTCCTCCGCATCACCCAGGAGGTCGGCCGCCGCATCGTCGGCCACGAAGAAGTGGTGA
>JAYTEJ010000087.1:0-8811 GCA_043735365.1 Acidobacteriota bacterium | reverse complement strand
GAACACTTCCGTGACCGCGTTCAGCCCCTGCTGCGTCGGCTGGGCGCTGCGGGCGGCGCCGTAGGCGACCGCGGCGGTGCCGTAGCCGGCCTCGTTGGCATAGATGCCGCGGGCGATGCCGTAACGCATCGCGACCAGCAGCCCGACGCCGCCGCCAGCCGCGGAGCGCAGGGAAAAGGCGCTCTCGAAGACCAGCGACAGCACCGCCGGAATCTTCGCGGCGTTGGCGACGATCACGATCAGACCGCCGACGAGGTAGAGGCTGACCTTCAGCGGCGACAGCTTTTCCGCGGCGCGTGCGATGTTCTTGATGCCGCCGATGATCACCAGCCAGGTCAGCACCGCGATGACGATCCCCGACGCCAGCTTGGGGATGCCGACGACGGTGTAGAGCGCCAGCGCCATCGAGTTCGGCTGGGTGAAGGGGGTGGTGGTCAGCGCCGCCACCGCCGCGACCAGCGCGAAGAGCCAGGCCAGGAAGGGGGACTTGAGGCCGTCGCGCAGGTAGTACATCGGGCCCGAGAGCACGACGCCGGCGCGCGACTCGCGGAAGGTGACGCCGAGCACCGCCTCGCTGAACTTGATGGCCATCGCGACGAAGCCGTAGACCCACATCCAGAAGAGCGCGCCCGGGCCGCCCGAGACGATGGCGGTGGCGACGCCGGCGATATTGCCGGTGCCGATCGAGGCGGCCAGCGCCGTCATGAACGCCTGGAAGGGGGTCACCGCGCCGGTCGTGCCGGTGCCCGTGCGGACGAAGGCGACGCGGAGCGCATCGCCAAAGCGGCGGACCTGGACCACGCCGAGCCGCAGGGTCAGGAAGAGGCCGGTGCCGAGGAGGACCGTGACGACCCACGGCATGAAGAGCGCATCGGCGAGCGACTGGAGCATGGGTATAAAGCTATCAGCTAAGAGCTGCCAGCTACCGGCTACCAGCTTTCTGGCTACCGGCTACTGGCTGAAGCGGGAAGCGGGAAGCCGTCAGCTCTCAACTCAGATGTTCGATCGCGACTGGCAGCCGTCCACGGTGATCGACGCGCCGCTCACCCAGCTCGCCCGGGCCGAGGCGAGGAAGGCGACCAGGGCGGCGACCTCATCCGGACGGCCGAAGCGGCCGAACGGCAACTCCCGCTTGACGAACTCGGCGATGCCGGCAGGGTCGGCCTGCTGCCGCGCGTGCCACGAGCCGCCGGCGAACAGAATCGAGCCCGGCGCGACGCTGTTGACGCGGATGTTGAGCGGGGCGAGCTGCTGCGCGAGCGACTTCGCGAGGCTGATCTCTGCGGCTTTGACGGCATTGTAGGTCATGCGGCCGCCCGACTCCCGCCCCCAGATCGAGGCAATCATGATGATCGCGCCGCCGCGGCGGGCCTGCATGTGCGGCACCGCCAGCCGCGAGGCGCGGATCGCCGGGAACAGCGTCTCGTCGAAGGCCGCCTGCCATTCGGCGTCGGAGGTGTCGAGCAGCCCGGCGCCGGCGCCGCGGCCGACGTTGTTGACGAGAATGTCGAGGCCGCCGAAGGTCTCGACCGTGCGATCGATCACCAGCGCGATGCCGTCGGCCGTCGAGACATCGGCCTGCACGGTCATCACCATGCCGGGGCGGCGGGCGCCGGCATCCACCTCGACCGCCGCTTCGGCGAGCCGCTCGGCATTGCGCGCAGAGAGGCACACCCGGCAGCCCTCCTGCACCAGCGCCCTGGCGCTGGCCAGTCCGAGGCCGCGGCTCGAGCCGGTGACGATGGCAATCTTGTCGGTGAGCGAGAGGTCCATGTATGGTCTGCTGCGGTTGGGGGATGCCGGCGGTCCGCGCTCAGTCGGGACGGCCGCCGGTCAGGTCGTTGAGCCGCCAGTCGAAGGGGTGGAACACCACCGCGAACTGATTCTTCTGCAGCAGCTCCTTTTCGAGCGGCAGCAGGTTGGGGGTGATGAAGGCGGCGATGGCGCGCTCGATCGGCGACCGCTGGGAGAAGGGCCCCAACGGCCCCTTGTCGTACGCGGCCACGAACTCCGCCTCGTGCCAGCTGACGATCGGCGTCAGCGACACCGTCGCCGCGGGGCGATCGACGATCAGCATCGTCCGCTCGGACACGAACTCCTTCTGAATGGTGTCGAGCTGGGCGTTGATCCGGCCGCCGGTATAGGCCTCGCTGTGCAGCCGGCCGCCGCCGACGGCGCCGCGGCCGAGCGCCAGCTGCAGGCGCGGATCCTTGAAGGCCGGAAGAATGGTCTTCTCGATCTCGTCGAGGGTGACGCTCTGTCCCGCGGCGCGGTGGCGGGCGGTCTCGAAGGCGCCGGGAATCTGCCGGATGCTGCTGGCCGGATACTTCGCGCTGGTGCCGCGGATCGGATAGTGATCGATCACCGTCTGCAGCACGAATGCGTTGTAGGCGTTGACCCAGAATGCCATCTGCTCTTCCCGCGGCCAGGCCTGGTAGACCGCGGCCGCGACGTTCAGCGAGACCAGGTAGCGATCGAGCCGGCCGCGCTCCGACTTGAGAGCGCGGTAGTAGACCAGGCCGTCGCGGACGTTGGTGTCGAGAATCTGATCGAGCGGGCGGTGCAGCGTTTCGGCAAGCGCCGAGGCCTGCGGCGGCGCGCCGCCTGCCGCTGTCGCCCGCACGGACGAGCCGCCCGCCGGTCCGGCGAGGAGGGCGCAGATCAAAAGCGCGGGGCGTAGGTGGCGACACATCGCCTGATCCTAGCGCATCCCGCGGGGTCAGATGTGGGACTGGAGAAAATCGGCGAGCGCCGCCGAGAACATCTCCGGCGCCTCGAGGCTGGAGAGGTGGCCGGCCTCGGGTATCACCACCAGGCGCGATCGCGTCAGGGCGCGCTGCATCGCCTCGGCGTCGGCCGGCGGCGTGACCTGGTCTTCGGCGCCGACGACGATCAGCGCCGGCCAGCCGATGGTGGCCAGCTCGGGGGTCGAGTCCGGCCTGCCCAGCATCGCCTCGAGCGCGCCGGCAATCGCCTCCACCTGTGCCGACTCGATCATCCGCCGGACCTTCTCCAGCACTTCCGGACGCGACGCCTGCGACGTCTCACCCAGCAGCTTCGGCAGCATCTGATCCGCCACCGCGCCGGGGCCGTTCTTCCGCACCAGCTCGATCAGCTGGCGGCGGCCGTCCCGTCCCTCCGCCGTGTCGGCCTGCGGCCGTGTGTCCGCCAGCACGATGGCGGTGAAGCGCTCGGGGGCGCGGCGGCAGAGCGCGAACGCCACGTAGCCCCCCATCGACAGCCCGCCGATGGTGGCTTCCGGAATCTCGAGTGCATCCATCAGGCCGCTGACGTCGTCGCCGAAATCGTCCATCGTCGGCGGCGCGCTGCCGCCGGGCGCGATCGCGGCATCCGGTCCGAAGCCGCGGAGGTCCGGGGCGATGAAGCGCCAGCCCGGCGGCACCTGCTCGAGCTGCGGGCGCCACATCTCGGCGTTCAGGGGAAAGGCGTGGAGCAGGACGACCGGCCAGCCGGCGCCGGCCTCGAGGCAGCGGACGGAACGGTCGCCGACGGCGACGCGATGGTCACGAATCACGGCTAGATGAAGCGGGTGAGGGTGACGTCGAGGACGCGCTGCGGCTTGCTGCCGCGGTTCCACTGCACCAGGATGGGGCTCTGGTAGGTGCCTTCGACGACCGCACCCCGGCCCGGCTGCGCCCGGTCGGAGACCAGCAGGCTGACGGATCGCTTCATCCGCAGGAAGCGCGAAGCGGGCATCGCGATGGCGCGCGAGAGGACGCTCTCGACCATCGACTCGCGGAGCCCGAGCGCATCGACGAAGCGGTTGAACACCCGCACCAGGTCGTACTTGGCGTAGTCCAGCGTCCGCGCCGGAATCGCGCGCGGGTTGCCGAGCATGTGCCCTGCCTTCTCGGCCATGAAGCGCACCGGGTCGCGCAGCACCTCGGACAGATCGTGGCGCATCAGCAGGGTCTCGTACTCGTTGACCGTGAGCCCGGCGTGGCGCTCGCCGGGCCCGAGCGACAGGCGGATGCGGCCCTTCGTGACTTCATGCCGCGCCAGCAGATCGGCGCACTGCTCGTAGACGCCGAGGCGCGGGTCCTTGAGGTTGATCGATTCGACGCTGTGTCCCGCGACCGGCACCACCACCCGCGCCTGGGCGACCGGCTCCTCCGCCGTGTAGCCGAGCACGGTGGTGCGCCGGGTCCGCGGGCGGCCGTCATGGACGCCGTCGAGGTCGATGAACGACATCGGCTCGCCGGGACGGTTCAGGTACGAGACGCAGGTCCGCAGCGCCCCGGCCATGAATGCCAGGTGCGAATCGGCATTGAGTGGCTCGGCCGGCTTCTGGGCGTCGGTCAGCTCGGTGCGGCGCTCGATCTTGTCGTGCTCGTAGCCCGCGCCCTCCGGAAACATCGTCCTGAAGAGGTCGATGTAGGGCATGACGCCGGCGCGGTTCTGATTGAGCCGAGCGGCCACGGCCTGGTCGATATAGCCGGCGGTGGTGTGGAAGGAGCAACAGAGCGCCCGCGCGTATTGATCGAGCGCGTCGCCGTGCCGCTCCGAGACCTCTCGCCGAACGTCGAATACATCGACACGGGCCCGGGGGGTCAGCTCGAGCGAGAACTCGACAGGAGTTGCAGGCATTTACCGGCGCCTGAGATCGCGGGCCGTTCCGTTGCCGCGACTACAGCAGCGGATAAGCATAACACAGACATGGGGTTAGCTGGCTCAGCGGGGCTGCCGCCCTCCCGGCCCGCCGCCAGGGCCGCGGCGCGGGCCGCCGAAACGCGAGGGGCGGCCCGGCCCTCCCGGGCGGCCGCCGTGGGCCGGGCGCGCCCCATGCGGAGCCGCCGGAGGCATCGCCTGGCCGCGCTGGTTGGCGGAGCGGCGGGCGGCGTTGACCGCGGCGCGGGCGCGCTCGTCGCGCTTGCGGGCGCGGATTTCGGCGATCCGGTCAGCCAGCGGAATCTCCAGCTTCGGCGCGGTCTTGGCGTTGTAGTCGAAGTCCGGCACGGTGACGCGCGGCAGGCGGCGGGCAATCGCCCGCTCGATGTCCCGCAGGTTGCCTTCCTCCTCTGGCGAGACAAAGGTGAAGGCATCGCCGGTCGCCTCGGCGCGGCCGGTGCGCCCGACGCGGTGGATGTAGTCCTCGGGGACCAGCGGGACGTCGAAGTTGATGACGTGGCCGAGCGCGTCGACGTCGATGCCGCGGGCCGCGATGTCAGTCGCCACCAGCACCGGGAAGCGCCCGCTCTTGAACCCCTCGAGCGCCGCGGTCCGCTGCGCCTGCGAGCGGTTGCCGTGGATCCGCTCGGCGCGCACCCCCGCCTTCACCAGGTGATCCGCCAGCCGGTTGGCGCGATGCTTGGTGCGGGTGAAGACCAGCGCCTGCTTGATGTCGCCGCGCTGCAGCAGGCTCACCAGCAGCACCGGCTTGAGCCCCTGGCTCACCGGATAGACCGCCTGGGTAATCCCCGACGCCGGCGCCGCCTGTCGCTCGCGCTGGATCGATACCGGGTTGCGCAGCATCTCGCCGGTCAGCGCCGCGATCGGCGGCGGCATGGTGGCGCTGAAGAACAGCGTCTGCCGCTTCGACGGTACGAAGCGGAGGATCTTGCGGATCTCGGGGAGGAAGCCCATGTCGAGCATCCGGTCGGCCTCGTCCAGCACCAGGAACTCGAGGTGGGTCAGCTTGGCGTAGGGCGCGCGCAGGTGATCGAGCAGCCGGCCCGGGGTGGCGATGAGGACGTCGACGCCGCTGCGGAAGGCATGCTCCTGCGGCCCCATCCCGACGCCGCCGAAGATCGAGGCGCCGGTGATCGGCGTGTGCACCGCCAGATCGTTGAGGTCGGCGAGGATCTGGGCCGCCAGTTCACGCGTCGGCGCCAGCACCAGGGCGCGGGTCGTCCCGCGCGGCTTCTCGATCAGCTTGTTGAGAATGGGCAGCAGGAAGGCCGCGGTCTTGCCGCTGCCCGTCTGCGCGCAGGCGAGCACGTCGCGCCCCTCGAGGCCGGGGGGAATGGCGTCGGCCTGAATCGGCGTCGGCCGCGCAAAACCAAGTTCCTTGATGCCTTTGAGAAGGCTGGGGTGAAGCTTGAGATCGTTGAATGACAAAAACTCTTCCAAATCCTGACGGCTTATTGTTTCCTGCCGCTGAAGGTCCCGTCGCCGAGGTCCCCCAGCTTGACGGTGCCCTTCATCGATGCGCCATCGACGGTGCCCGTATACACGACGTGCAGCGCGGTGCCCTGCACGTTGACATCGAATCCGAATGCGACCGCCGATCCCTTGACAGTCCCGGTCACCGGCGCCTCGCCGAGCCGGCCGGTATAGTGTCCGCCGATCTGTTCGCCAGCCTGGGTCAGCACGAACGTCGGGCTGCCGGATCCGGCGCCGGTCTCGACTGACATGGCCCACGTCCCCGAGAGGCCGGCGTTGGGTGCGGCAGCCGCGGACGCCGGGGCGGCAGCCGCGCCGCGCTGCGCCGTCCACTCCGCCCGACCCTGGCCGCCCAGATCCGCCGAGCCCTTCATCGCATCGCCGTCGACGGTTCCGTTCATGGTCACCGCGATCGGCCCGTTCTGGGTCGGCACGGTGAACCAGATCGTCACCGCCTGCGCCTTGACGCTGGCCTCGACCGGCATGTCCCCCTGGCGGCCCGAGTACACCCCCACCAGCTTGCCGCCATCGTCTTTCAGCGTCAGCGTGGACGGCGGGATCGGCCCCGAGTCGAGAGTGACGCTCACCGTCCAGGTGCCGACGACATTGGCGGGCGCGGCAGCGGCCGGGCGCACCAGGCCGGGAGCCAGCATCGCGCAAAGCAGCAGTATCTTGATTCTGGTCATCTGTTTTCTCGCTTCCGGCTTCCCGCTTCGGGCGGTGTCACTACCGCTGCGCGCTTCCCGTCTGCCGCCACGCGCGGCTGCGGTCCAGCTCGCGGCTCGAGGCACCCGGTCCGTCCCGTCCCTGTCCAGCCCGAACTTGGCAGGGGCGTTCTACGCTACCACGCCGCCGCCGGCATCGACATCGGCGGCCGCCGCGGCGCGCAGTTTGCCGCCCGCCAGCACCCCGACGACGCCAATCGCGCCGACGACCGCGGCGTACCACGCCGGCTGCGGTCCGGCGGACGGCTGACTCGCCGAGACCATCGCCAGCCCCGCGGTCAGCGCCGCCAGCGCCGCGGCGTGCACCATCGGCGCGGTGGTGCCGATCCGCGCCGCCAGCCAGCCTCCGAACAGGGCGCCGACGCCGCCGAGCGCCAGGTTCGCGGCCAGGTACATCGGCGGCACCGCGGCCGGCACCGTTCCGGCGGCCGCCGCGGCCGCCCCTCCGGGAATGAACAGCAGCGTCGCCACAATCGAGCCCACCATGACAGTCGCCGCCATGAAGCCGAAGCCGATGATCACGGCGGCGATGCTCCGCAGACCCTGGACCATCATCTCCTCCGCGTCAGAGCACGCGGATGACGTCGGATCGCGTGATGATGAACGTCTTTTCGGTCTTGAAGTCGCGCACCAGAACCGCGGGATTGGCCGGCGTGATCATCGTCGAGAGCAGGTCCACGGGTGTGGACACGTCGATGAAGGGAAAGGCCGGCTGCATGATCGACTCGACCGGCTGCGACTTGATCGCCGGATCGGCAATCAACCGTTCGTAGAGGTGCGTCTCGTTGAGCGAGCCGATCAGCCGTTTGTCGCAGGTGATCGAGATCTGCGAGAAGTCGTGCTCGCTCATCAGCTTGACCGCGGTCTCGACCGGTTCGCTGCCCTCAATCGCCAGCAGCTCACCGGACAGCCCAGAGGCCACCAGGTCGCGCGCCGTCATGCCCGATTTCTCGATGAAGCCCTTCTCGCGCATCCACTCGTCGTTGAACATCTTGCCGAGGTAGCGCGACCCGTGATCGTGGAAGATCACGACGACGACGTCGTCGCGATGGAAGTGCTCCTTGAGCTGCAGCAATCCGGCCATCGCCGAGCCCGCGGAGTTGCCGGCGAAGATCCCCTCCTCGCGGGCGATGCGGCGCGTCATCAGCGCGGCGTCCTTGTCGGTGACCTTCTCGAAATGGTCGATCACCGAGAAGTCGACGTTCTGCGGCAGGAAATCCTCGCCGATGCCCTCGGTGATGTAGGGATAGATCTCGTTCTTGTCGAAGATCCCGGTCTCCTTGTACTTCTTGAAGACTGACCCGTAGGTGTCGATGCCCCACGCCTTGATCTTCGGATTGCGCTCCTTCAGATAGCGCGCCACGCCGCTGATGGTGCCGCCGGTGCCGACGCCCGCCACCAGGTGGGTGACCGCGCCGCCGGTCTGCTCCCAGATCTCGGGGCCGGTCTGTTCGTAGTGGACCGCCGTATTCGAGAGGTTGTCGTACTGGTTGGCCTTCCAGGAGTTGGGCACCTCCTTCTCGAGCCGCGAGGAGACCGAGTAGTAGGACCGCGCGTCTTCGGGATCGACGTTGGTCGGGCAGACGATGACCTCGGCGCCGAACGCCTTGAGCGCATCGACCTTTTCCTTCGACTGCTTGTCGGTGGTGGTGAAGATGCACTTGTAGCCCTTCACCACCGCGGCAATCGCCAGCCCCATCCCGGTGTTGCCGGAGGTGCCCTCGATGATCGTCCCGCCTGGCTTCAGCAGCCCGGCCTTCTCGGCGTCCTCGATCATCCGCACCGCCATGCGGTCCTTGATCGAGTTGCCGGGGTTGAAGGTTTCGATCTTGGCGAGCACCGTCGCCGGAATGTCGCGGGTGATGCTGTTCAGCCGGACCATCGGCGTATTGCCAATGACCTCGAGGATGTTGCGGGCGATGGGGGGCAGCGGCACTACCCTTGATTATAGCGAACGTCACTT
>JAYTEJ010000086.1:0-15314 GCA_043735365.1 Acidobacteriota bacterium | reverse complement strand
GCCGAGCAGCACTTCGCGCGCCTGGCTCTCGAGCGCGTAGCCGCCGAGGTGCTCGTATTCCTCCTGGACCTCGCCGAAGCGCGCCAGGATGCGGTCCATGTCGTCCGCCCGGGCGGGGTCGGCCATCGCCTGGTTCAGTGCTTCCAGCTCGTGGTGGAGGTCGCCGACCCGGCCGCTCCCGGCGATCGCTTCGTCCAGCACGGAGCGGCCCGACATCTCCTCGACGTCCTGGCGGAAGTAGCCGATGCTCAGCTTCTTCGGGACCGCGACGTCGCCTTCGTCCGGCGACTCCTCGCCGACGATCATCCGGAACAGCGTCGTCTTCCCGGCGCCGTTCGGCCCCACCAGCCCGACCTTTTCGCCGGGATTGAGCTGGAAGGAGGCGTCGACGAAGAGGATCTGCCGGCCGTACTGCTTGCTGATGCGGGAAAAGGAGATCATCCTGAAACCCCAAGCGTAGCACGCGCAGGCGGGCTACACTGGAGCATGACGCTCTTGAAGTGGCTCGGGCTCGGCCGCGATTCCGGCGCGCCGGAGTTCGACTCCCTCGAGACCATCGAGGCCGCTTTGCCGGACGTCGACCGCTCGCGGCGACGCTACGTCGCGAGCTTCGCCTACATCCTGGCGCGCAGCGCCAGGGCGGATCACGACGTCACCGCCGAGGAGTCGCGCGCCATGGAGCAGCTGCTGTGCGCGCACACCGGCATCGTCCAGGAGCGCGCCGCCGACGTCGTCCGGCTGGCGGTGGCGCAGGGACGCCGCTCTGGCGGCACCGACGACTTCGTGGTGACGCGGATGTTCGACAGCCTCGCCACCCGTGACGAGAAGCTGGCGCTGGTGGACGCGCTGTTCGCGGTGACCGCGGTTGACGCCTCGATCGTGACCATCGAGGACAACGAGATCCGCCGCATCGCCAACGAGCTGCGGGTCGAGCACGGCGAGTACATCGCCATCCGCGCCCGGCACCTGCAGCACCTCGCCGTGCTGCGCGCGCGCCAGTCTCCTGCCGCCCCCTCCCGCTGACCCGCTCCCCGGCCGACAATTCCGGCTCGTCTTGCGCCGGTCTTGAGTATGATGCGCAGGTTCAACGGGAGGATCCGTGAAGCCCAGCGTGCGCCGTCTGCTCGATTCGGAGGAGTTCCGTGGTCTCGTCGCCAGGCGCTGGCGGCTGTCGATTGCGCTCTCCGGCCTGCTGTTTCTCCTCTATTACGGCTACATCATCCTGATTGCGACCAGGCCCGGGCTGCTGTCGCGCCGCATCGGCGACGGTGCGACCACAGTCGGCATCGTGCTCGCCGCGGCGGTGATCGTCGGCGCCTGGGCGCTGACCGCCGCCTACGTCGTCTGGGCCAACCGCTACTACGATCCGGAGGTCGCGCGGCTGCGCGCCCGCGTCCACGGAGACTGATGCATGCAGACGACGCTCGGAAGCCCGACCCTGTCGGCGATTGTCTCGTTCCTGGTGATCGTGGCGCTGACGCTGGCGGTGACCTGGTGGGCCGCCCGGCGCACCCGCTCGACCAGCGACTTCTACGCCGCCAACCGCTCGGTCAGCCCGCTGCAGAACGGCCTCGCCCTGGCGGGGGACTACATGAGCGCCGCGTCCTTCCTGGGGATCACCGGACTGGTGGCGCTGCGCGGCTACGACGGCATGATCTACGCGACCGGCTGGCTGGTCGGCTGGCCGGCGCTGATGTTCCTGGTGGCCGAGCCGCTGCGCAATCTCGGCAAGTACACCTTCGCTGACGTCGTCGCCTTCCGCCTCCGCCAGGTGCCGGTGCGGATTGCCGCGGCCTTCGGCGGAATCCTCACCCTGCTGTTCTACGTCCTGGCCCAGATGGTCGGCGCCGGCAACCTGATCACGCTGATGTTCGGCCTCTCCTACGAGTGGGCGGTGATCGGCGTCGGCGTGGTGATGCTGGCCTACGTCCTCTTCGGCGGCATGCTGGCGACCACCTGGGTGCAGATCATCAAGGCGATCCTGCTGCTCTCCGGAGTGACGGTGCTGACGGCGCTGGTGCTCGCCCGCTACCATTTTTCCCCGGGTGAGCTCTACGCCGCAGTGGCGTCGCGCTACGGCCAGGCGGCGCTCGAGCCCGGCGGCCTGGTGACCGATCCGGTGGACGCGGTGTCGCTCGGTCTCGCGCTGATGTTCGGTCTCCTCGGCCTGCCACACATCCTGATGCGGTTCTATACCGTGCCGGACGCGCGCGCGGCGCGTACCTCGGTGCTCTATGCCACCGGCTTCATCGGCTACTTCTACCTGATCATTCCGGTCGTCGGCTTCGGTGCCTCGGCGCTGGTCGGCCGCGAGATCATCCGCCACGTCGACGCCGGCGGCAACATGGCGGCGCCGCTGGTGGCGGAGCTCCTCGGCGGGACGCCGTTCCTGGGCTTCATCGCCGCGGTCGCCTTCGCCACCATTCTCGCCGTCGTTGCCGGCCTGACCCTGGCCGGCGCCAGCGCGCTGTCGCACGACATCTTCACCCACGCGATCCGCAAGGGGAACGCCTCGGAGGAGGAGCAGATCCGGGTCGCGCGCCTCGCCACCGTCGGCTTCGGCGTGCTCGCCGTGATCCTGGGGATCCTGTTCAAGGGGCAGAACGTCGCCTTCATGGTCGGCCTCGCCTTCGCGGTCGCGGCCAGCGCCAACTTTCCGGCGCTGCTGCTGTCGATTGTCTGGCGGCGGTTCAATACCGCCGGGGCGGTGGCGGCCATTGCCACCGGCTCGACCCTCTCGGTGGCGCTAATCGTGCTGAGCCCTACCGTCTGGGTCGATCTGCTGCACCACGCCGCGCCGCTCTTTCCGCTGCGCAACCCGGCGATCATCTCGATGCCGGCCGGGTTCCTCGCCGGCATCCTCGCTTCGCTCGTCAAGCCGGAGCCCGAAGCCGAAGCCCGGTTCCACGACGAGAAGCTGCGCACTTACCTGGGCGTCGGAGCAGAGTAGCCGCCTGTGCGCATCCGGAGGGAGGCGTGGCTCTGCGCCGCCGCGGTGATTCTCGCCGCCTGCGGCGGCAGCCCGCTCGCGCCGCCGCCCCCCGAGGCGCCCGCGATCGTCTGTCCTGCCGACGTCAGCGCCCGCGGGCTGCCCGGCGGAGCCGGCGAGGTCTCTTACCCGGCGCCGGCCACCAGCGGCGGCATCCTGCCGCTCGCGGTCACCTGCACCCCCGCCTCCGGATCCCGCTTCTTGTCGGGAACGACGCCGGTCGGCTGTGTCGTCACCGACGGGCGCGGCCGCCAGGCGGCCTGCGCCTTCTCCGTGACCGTGACGCCGCTGATTCTCAGCGCCACCCGCTTCATCGCCTTCGGAGACAGCCTCACCGAGGGAGAGAACGGACGTCCCACCCCGGCCCCGAGCACCTTCATCGATCTCCCCAACATCTACCCGATCAAGCTCGAGGCGCTCCTCAACGACGACTACCCGGGCCAGGGCATCGTCGTCCTCAACCGCGGCGCCGGCGGCGCCTTCGTCGAGCAGAGCGTCGATCAGCTGCCCCGGGTGCTCGAGCGGGACCACGGCGACGTGCTGCTGCTGCTCGACGGCTACAACAACCTGCTGTCGGAGTGCACTCCCGATCGACCGGGCAGCGCGGCGTGCGCCGGGAAGATTGCCGATGTCGTGTCAGGACTGCGCGAGTGCGTGCGCATTGCCGGGCGGCCGGCCTACGGCGTCCGCTACGTGCTGGTCAGCACGCTGACGCCGCCGGGGCCCTTTGCCGGCGGGCCGAGAGACCGCCGCATCGCCGCCGACGCCATCCTCCGGACCAACACCGCGCTGGCCGACATGGTGCGGAGCGAAGGCGCCATCCTGGTGGACGCCTACGCTCGCTTTTCAGGGCATGAAGGGGAGTACGTCGATCAGGACGGGCTGCACCTGCGGCCGGCGGGCTACGAGGCGCTGGCCCGCGCCTTTTTTGACGTCATCAAGGCACGCGTGACGTCTACGCCGGCTGTCAGGATTCGCTGAGGCTGGACGACTGATCCCGGTTGGCCGGGGGGAGCCGGACGACGAAAGTGGCGCCGGTGCCGGGACCCTGGCTGTTACCGGACACGGTGCCGCCGTGCAGCTCGACAAGCTCCCTGACGATGGCCAGGCCGAGGCCGAGGCCGCCGTGGTCCCGCGACAGCCGGCTGTCGGCCTGCCGGAATCGCTCGAACAGGTGGGGAAGGAACGCCGGGTCGATGCCCTGGCCTTCATCCTTCACGATGATCTGCACGGCGCCGTTGGCGCGCTCGAGGCGCAGGTCCACCCGGCCTTCCGGCGGCGTGAACTTGACCGCGTTCGAGAGCAGGTTCCAGATCACCTGCTGCAGCCGGTCGGGATCGCCCGACACCGCTCCGGCGTCCGGCTCGGCCACCAGCTGAATCGAGACCCCTTTCGCATCGGCGGCGGGTTGGACCGTGGCGATGGCGTTGCCAAGGATGTCTTCCATGCGCACAGGCTGGACCCTGAGCCGCAGTTTCCCGGACGTGATCCTCGAGACGTCGAGCACGTCGTCGATCATCTGCCGCAGCGCCTCGGCGTTTCTGGTGAGCACGCCCATCGCGCTGGCCTGGTGATTCCCCGTGTAGATACCCTGGTTGATCAGCTGGGCGTAGCCGAGGATCGCATTGAGCGGTGTCCGTAGCTCGTGAGAGAGCGTCGCCAGGAACTCGTCCTTGACGCGGTTCGCCTCGCTGGCACGGCGGTAGGCGAAGGCATTCTCGATCGCCAGCGAGGCGCGCGAGGCAACGTCGAGCGCGAAGGCGACATCCCGCTCCGTATAGTGGCGGTTCGACTCCGCGAACACAAAAGTTATTGCGCCGAACGTGCCGGTGGACGACAGCAGCGGGACGCAGATGTACGAGGACAGCGCCAGCCCGTTCAGCAGCCGCAGATGCTCGGCGTCCTCCGCCACCTGCGGGAGCAGGCCGGCGGGGATCTCCGGCATCAGCACCGGCTTGCCGGTGCGAATCACCTCGTGGGCGCCGACGCTGGAGGAGGGGTTCGGCGGGTAGCGCTGCTGCAGCAGGCGGGCGAGCTCGAGTTTTGCCGGGTCGACGTGCGCGACCGCCAGCCGCTGCAGCGATCCGGTCTCGTCGACGATGTCGACCGCGCACCAGTCGGCGATTTCCGGGACCGCCAGCTTGGCCACCGCCGCGAGGGTGTGCTCGTAGTCGAGCGACCTGGACAGGATAGCGGTGGCGTCGGCCAGGAACGCCGCCCGACGCCGTGCCTGCTCCGCCTGCTGTCGCTCCCGGCGCTGTTCGTCGTAGAGTTCCGCCGTGGTGAGTGCCGCCGCGGCGATGTTCGCCAGCGCCTGGCCGGTCTGGACCTCGGCTTCGGAAAAGCTGTGCGGCGTCCGGTAGTAGAACGTGAGCGTGCCGGCCCCTTCGCCACCGAGACGCATCGGGCAGACGAGCATCGACCGGATGCCCTCGGCTTCATAGTCGCGGTGCTGGTGGGCCAGCAGCGGCTGCGCCAGGACGTCGGCCACGGCCGTCGGACGGGACAGGAACACCGCCGGGGCGGCGCTCCCGGCTGGAGGATCGACTACCCGTGCGGCGAAGGTCTTCGAGATGCCTTCGGAGCGCTCGACCCGCCACGGCTGTCCGTGCGCTCCCGACCACAGCGCGAAGCCGTCGGCCGAGAGCAGCTGCTGCGCCAGCGAGAGCGTGGCCGACCGGACCGATTCCGTCTCGGGCGAGCCCAGCAGCGAGGCGGACGCGGTCACCAGCGCCGTCAGCCGGCGGTAGAGCTCGGCACGCTCGGCTTCGTTGCGCTTCCGAGCGGTGATGTCGCGGGCGATTTTCGAGGCGCCAACGATGCGCCCGTGCGAGTCGCGGACCGGGGAGACCATTAGAGAGATGGCGACCAGCGAGCCGTCCTTGCGCCGGCGCTCGGTCTCCATCTCGACCGGGTCACCAGCCCGGGCGCGTTCCAGCACCGCTCGTTCCTCGTCGTGTCTTTCGGGCGGCACGATCATGAAGATCGGCTGTCCCACCGCTTCCGCTGCCGTATAGCCAAACATCCGCTCGGCCGCGCCGTTCCAGGAGGTGATGATCCCCTCCAGGCTCTTGCTGAGGATGACGTCGTCGGAAGACTCGACGATGGCGGCAAGCTGCTGCGCCGCGCGCGTGGAATGCGACTGGGCCACCGCGATCGCCACCTGCGCGGCGATCAGTTCGGCGAGCGCCAGCTCGTCCGGTGACGCCTGATGCGGCTCGGCGTGATACAGCATCAACTTGCCGATCACGCCCGAGCTCGTCTCGAGCGGAACGAACATGAGAGCGGCGATGGCTTCCGAAGCGAAAATCGGCAGGTAGGGCTGCAGCTCCGCGTCGAGGGAGACATCCGGTACGAGGATCGGCTGTGCGCCCCGCTGGTTGGGGCGCCAGGGGGTGTGCCCTTCGACGGCGGCGCGGTAGCGGTCGGACAGCCCCCGCCACGCCTTGAAGCGCATGACGCCGTCGGGATCGAACAGGAGGATCGACGCCCGCCGCACACCGAGCCCCTCGGAGAGGGCATCCAGAGCCGCCTCGTAGATGTCGAGCAGCTGGGCCGAGCGGCTGATCGCCCGGGTCATCCGCAGGCAAATGGAAAAAGGAGAGGCCGCGTTGGGACTCTGAGGCACGCTTGCCGTTTATGCCTGACTTCCGGGCCCGAATGCAAGTCGGAGCGGCGCAAGACCGCGGCGTCATGCGATAAGATCCCTGATTGGTGCCCTTCGGAAGAGGACGGACGATCTGCACAACAGGCTTGCTCTTGGTTCCCATCTCCTCGCGCTCTTCGCGCTGGTGGTCGTTCTCGTGCTGCACCCGTCGCCGGCGCGCGGCCAGGCCGCGGCCGGCGCCCGCTCTGCCGAACCGATACGGGTCTTTCTCGACTGCAACCGCTGCGACTTCGACTACCTGAGGCGCGAGATCCGGTTCGTCAGCTACGTGCGCGAACGAGAGTCGGCCGACGTGCACATCCTGGTCACCACCCAGCGCACCGGCGGCGGTGGCGTCGAGTACGTGTTCAAGTTCATTGGCCTGGGACGCTTCCTCAACATCGACGACGAGCTGAAGTACGTCGCGCCCGAGACGCAGACAGACGACGAGCGGCGCAGCGGCTATGCCAACGTGCTGAAGCTGGGGCTGGTCCGCTACGTGACCTCGACCGCGGCCGCGAACCGGCTGCGGCTGGTCTACCGGGTCGATCCGGACTCGGCGCCGGCGGGGACGGCGGCCGTCCCCGACCCCTGGAATTTCTGGTCGTTCCGCCTCCGCGGCAGCGGTGCGGTGAGCGGCGAGAAGAGCAACAAGTCGCGCAACCTCTCGACGCTGGTGGCGGCCAACCGCACCACCGACGAGTGGAAGGTGAACGTCACCAGCTTCCTCAACTTCCGCACCAACGAATTCACCCTCAGCGACGGCACCCTCTTCACCGATGCCACCCACGACCACAGCCTCGGCGGCATCGTCGTCAAGAGTCTCGGCAAGCACTGGGCGCTGGCCGGGCGCGGACGGCTGGGCTCGACCACTTTCCTGAACGAGAAGCGCGCGGCGCGGGTCGGCGCCGGGGTGGAATACGACGTCTTCCCCTATTCGGAGTCGTCGCGGCGCGAGCTCACCTTCCAGCTCACCGCCAACGCCAATCACTTCCGCTATTACGAGCCGACGATTTACGCCAGGCTGAGCGAGAACGCCGCCGACGCCGTGTTCCAGACGGCGTTCGACGTCCGCCAGCCCTGGGGCTCGAGCGGCCTGTCCTTCGAAGCCGCGACCTACTTCAACGACTTCGCCCGCCACCGCGTCGCCGGCAACGGCAGCCTCGACGTGCGGCTGTTCAAGGGCTTTTCGCTGAGCCTGGACGGATCGGCCTCGCGCATCAACGATCAGCTCTATCTCAAGGCCGGGACCGCCTCCGACGAGGAGATCCTGCTGCGCCGCCGGCAGCTGGCGACGACCTACCGGTACCGCTTCTCGGTCGGGCTCAGTTATACGTTCGGCTCGATCTACAACAACGTCGTCAACACCAGGTTCTAGCACGCATGGCCCGGCACACGAAATTGGATCTGACGCCGCTGCGGCAGCAGCTGAAGGGGGCCGTGATCGCTCCGGGCGATGCAGAATACGAGACTTCCCGCCGCGTCTGGAACGCGATGATCGACCGCCGGCCGGCGGCGATCGCACGTTGCCGGGATGCCGGGGACGTGATTGCCGCGGTCGCCTTCGCGCGTGCCCGCCAGCTGCCAATCGCGGTGCGGGGCGGGGGGCACAACGTCGCCGGGCGCGGCACCTGCGACGATGGCCTGGTGATCGACTGCTGCGACATGCGCGGCATCCGCGTCGATGCCGCCGCCAGGACCGCGACGGCGGAGCCGGGACTCCGCTGGGAAGACTTCGACCGGGAGACACAGAAAGTCGGGCTGGCGACGACTGGGGGCACGGTGGGCGACACCGGCATCGCCGGGTTGACGCTCGGCGGCGGATTCGGCTGGCTCGGCGGACTGTTCGGCATGACAGTGGACAACCTGATCGGCGCCGATGTGGTGCTGGCGAGCGGCGAGCTGGTCCACGCCAGCGCCAGCGAGCACCCGGATCTGTTCTGGGCGCTGCGCGGCGGCGGCGGCAACTTCGGCATCGTCACTTCCTTCGAATATCGCCTCCATCCCGTCGGGCCGATGATCGTCGGCGGCATGGTCCTCCACCCATTCGAGCGCGCCACCGAGGTGCTCAGGTTCTATCGCGACTTCATGGCCACGGCTCCGGACCAGTTGACGGTCGCGGCGGTGCTGGTGACGGCGCCGGACGGGCACAAGGCCGTGGCGCTGGCGGCGGCGTACATTGGACCGGTGGCCGAGGGCGACCTGGCCGTCGCGCCGCTCAAGACGTTCGGTCCGCCGGTCGTGGACATGATGGGGCCGCATCCGTACCTGGGGCAGCAGGGGATGCTGTCGAACGCCATGCCGCCGAACGTGATGAATTACTGGAAGGCCGACTTCGTTGACGCCGTGAACGACGACGTGATCGAGGCGGCGGTGGCGGCCTACGCCCAGGCTCCCTCGCCGCTGTCATCGATCCTCTTCTTCCCGATCCACGGAGCGGCGTCGCGCGTCGCGCCAGAGGCGACCGCCTATCCCCATCGCCAAGGGGTGCACATGGGGCTCTACGCGCTCTGGAAGGATTCCGAGGCCAGCGCCGCCAATATCGCCTGGGTGCGGGGCGCCTGGGCCGCCTTGCAACCATTCGTGCCAGGCGGCGTCTACGTCAACGAGCTTGGCGACGATGAAGGGGACGACCGGGTGCGGCTGGCCTACGGCCGCAACTACGAACGGCTCGCCCGGGTCAAGCGGCAGTACGATCCGGACAACATCCTGTGCCTGAACGCCAACATCCTGCCGGCGTGACGGCATGAGGACGCCGCGCGCGGCGCACAATCGGTCGGTGAAGGCGCTGCTGATGCTGGCAGTCGCGCTGGCGGCGCCCCCGCCCGCCGACGCGCAGGACGCCGTGCAGGAGCACGTCGTCGTCACCGCCCACGCCGAGGAGGTGCCGTACCAGACGCTGGCCCGCACGGTCGTGGTGCTGGCGCGCGACGATATCCGGCGTTTGCCGGTTCGCTCGGTCGCCGAGCTGCTGGCCTATGTGTCGAGCGTGGACGTGCGGTCGCGTGGGTCGTTCGGGGTCCAGGCGGACTTCGCCATCCGCGGGGCGACGTTCGGCCAGACGCTGATCCTCGTGGACGGCTTCCGCATCAACGACGCCCAGTCGGGGCATCACAACGCCGACATTCCTGTGCCGATCGGGGAAGTCGAGCGCGTCGAGATTCTCTTCGGACCGGGGTCGTCGCTCTATGGCGCCGACGCCTTCGGCGGCATCGTCAACGTGATTACCAGACGTGCCGGATCGCGCCGGGACGTGTCGGTTGGCGCGGGGCAGTTCGGCACGGTGGAGACGGACGCCGGGGTTGGCGGCGTGGTGCGCGGTGTGGACGAGTCGCTGGCGTTCTCCGCCAACCGATCGAACGGGTTCGAGGCCGGGCGGTCCTTTCGCACCGTGTCGCTCAGCTCGCGAACGCTGTTCTCCGGCGGCACGCGCCTGTGGGCGTCCTATCTGGACAAGGATTTCGGGGCGCGCGGGTTCTACGGTCCGGCGCTGTCAACGGAGCGGACCAGCCAGGCGTTGTTCGTGGTGGACGGGTCCACGCGCGAGCGCCGCGGCTGGAAGGGCACGTGGCAGGCCGGCTACCGCACCCACGGCGATGTCTTTCTCTACGACTCGACCCGCGCGGGCACGCCCAGCGTCCATCGCTCGCATGCGCTCCAGGGCAGCGTCCGGCTGCAACGCCCGCTGGCGGAGCGCACCCGCGTCACCATCGGCGCCGAGGCCGGCGCGGATCGCATCAGGTCGAACACGCTCGGCAATCACCGCCTCGCCCGCGCCAGTGTCTTCGCCGAGGTGCAGCAGCGCCTGGGCTCGCGGGTGTTCGTGTATCCGGGGCTGCGCATCGATCGCTACTCGACCTTCGGCAGCGCGGTCAGCCCGTCGCTGTCGGCGTCCGGCTGGGCCGGGCCGGCGGTGAAGCTGAGCGCTTCGCTCGGCCGCGCCTTTCGAGTCCCGACCTTCACCGAGCGGTTCTATATCGACCCGAACAACCGCGGCACACCGTCCCTCGTGCCGGAGCGGGCCTGGTCGTATGAAGCGGGCGCCGACTGGCTGCCGGCGCCTGGATGGGTCGCCGGGGTCACGGCCTTCCGCCGTCTCGACCGCGACACCATCGATTTCGTCCGGCCGACGGCGCAGGTCCCGTGGCAGGCCGCCAACGTCGGGCGGGTGGCGACGACCGGCACTGAAGTGACGCTGGAGCGCCGGGTCAGCGGCCTCGGCGTGTTTGCGGCCCGCTACACCCATCTCGACGCCGCGGCGGATGTTCTGCCCGTGCTGTCGAAGTACGTCCTCGAGTACGCCCGCCAGTCGATCGCCCTGACCGGCAGCGCGACACTACCGGGACGCGTGCAGCTCGGCCAGCGCATCGACTACAAGCGCCGCCGGGACGGCCGGGAATACTGGGTCGCCGATACCCGTCTCGCGCGCCGCCTCGGCGCGGCGACGCTGTTCGTCGAGGGGTCGAATCTGCTCGACCGCCGCTATCAGGAGATTCCGGGCGTGGACATGCCCGGCCGCTGGGTTCGCGCCGGCATCGCGATTGGCCGGGAGCCGGCCCCGGGTCGCTGAGCCCAGGGCCAGGCTTTGGCGCCAGGGCAGCATCGCCATCGCCGCGAGGCGGCAGGGGCCCAAAACCACGGGGCGTTCGTGAGCGGGGTCGCACACCTGCTCAATGATCTGAAGGACGGCGGCTTCATCACCGGCGCTGAGAAAGGGCAGGTCCAGAGCACGGCGGCGAAGTCTTCGTTGCCGTAGCCCGCCCGGCCTCAGCCCATCGACGTACAATGGCAGTCAGCGGGCTTGCTGCTGACGCACGGCGGAGGCGTCAGCGCGATTTCCGCGGAGTACTGCATGCGCGCAAAGGCTGTTACCGCCATCGTCCTTGCTCTGGTCGCGAGCTCCCGCCCGGGGCAGGCGCAGGTGCGCCCTCCGGAAGCCGTGATTACGCCATTCGTGGAGACCAGCGGCGTCCGCGCCGGCTCTACCGTTCGGGTCGCGCTCACGGTCGTGCTGCCCGAAGGGCTGCACGTGCAGTCGGATCAGCCCCGCGACCCCTCCTTGATCGCCACCGTGCTGAGCATCGACCCGCCGCCAGGCGTCCGCATCTCTCACCTGATCTTCCCGCAGCCGACCGAGTTCACCCTCAAGGGCCAGAGCGAGCCGCTGGCGGTCTTCGGCCACGAGTTCGTGGCCGGCGCCGAGCTCGAAGTCGCGAGCGGCACGGCGGCCGGCGATCTCGTGGTGCCGGCGCGCTTTCGCTATCAGGCCTGCGACGACACCGCTTGCTTCCGCCCGGTGACCGCGGCGACCAGCTGGACGCTGCATGTCGTTCCGCGCACGGCGAAAACGGCGAAGACCAACCCGGACGTCTTTGCGCGGCTGGCCGCGGGCCGCAGCGTCGCGCCCACGGCCGTCCGGCCGCTGCCCGCGCCCGCGGCGCCAACGCCGCCGGCGGCGGCCGGCGGCAGCGGGCTCGCGAAGCTGGATAACTTCACCGTCCTCGCCACCACCGGCGGCTTCCAGAGCGCCGATGCATTCCTGCGCTTCATCCACGATGCCGAACGCGGCGTCGTCCAGAAGGGGTGGTTCGAGGGGCGCGGGCCGCTGGCGATTCTCGTCCTGATCCTGCTTGGCGGCTTGGCGCTGAACCTGACTCCGTGCGTGCTGCCGATGATCCCGATCAACCTGGCGATCATCGGCGCCGGCGCCCAGGCGGGATCGCGCCAGCGCGGCTTCCTCCTCGGCTCGGCTTACGGCGCCGCTATGGCGCTCGTCTACGGCGTGCTCGGGCTGGTCGTGATCCTCACCGCCCGTACCTTCGGCACCATCAACAGCTCCCCCTGGTTCAACCTCGGCATCGCCATCCTCTTCGTCGTCCTGGCCCTGGCCATGTTCGACGTCGTCAACATCGACTTTTCGCGTTTCTCGAGCGGCATGCGCGGCCCCACCCGCCGCGGCTCGTTCCCCGTGGCGTTCGGGATGGGGGCGGTGGCGGCGCTGCTCGCCGGCGCCTGCGTCGCGCCGGTCGTGATCCAGGTGGTGCTGTTCTCGAGCAGCCTCTATGCCGGCGGCACGCGCCTGGCGCTGGCGCTGCCCTTCGTGCTCGGCATCGGCATGGCGCTGCCCTGGCCGCTGGCCGGCGCCGGCCTCTCCGCGCTGCCCAAGCCGGGCGCCTGGATGGTGCGGGTGAAGCAGGTGTTCGGCGTGCTGATCCTGGGCATGGCCGTCTACTACGGCTATCTCGGCTACACGCTGTTCGCGAACCTGCGCGTCGACGCCGGCGCGGTCAGCAGCAGCGTCGAAGAGAAGCTGTCCGAGGGCTGGACCAGCTCGCTCGCCGCCGGCCTCGATCGCGCCGAGCGCGAGCAGAAGCCGGTGCTCATCGACTTCTGGGCGACCTGGTGCAAGAACTGCCTGACGATGGACAAGACGACGCTGAAGGATGCCGAGGTCAAGGCGGCGCTGGCGAACTACGTGAAGATCAAGTTCCAGGCGGAGGATCCGGACGTCGAGCCGGCGAAAAGCGTGATGGCGCGATTCCACGCCATCGGCCTGCCGACCTACGTCCTGCTCCGCCCGTCGGGTGCAGCCGCCCCGGCGGCGTCCGGCGCTGCCCCTTAGCCGCTACCGCTTTTTCGCTTCCTGCTGGGCGCGAACCCAGTAGGCCTGCGAGCCGACGTAGCCGGTGTCGGGCATGTTGGCGAGGACGACGCGGCGCATTTCGAGGATGTCGATTTTCCCTTCCTTGCGATAGAGCACTTTCCCCCCGGGCGCAATCACCACCGTCTGCGGCACGTTCGGGTTCCAGGTCTCGCCCCAGGCCGCCTGCAGCGCTTTACGATCGGCGCTGGCGAACTGCTTGTTGGTGCTCGAGGCGTACTCTTTCTTCAGCAGTGCGAGCACCGCGTCGGCGTCGGCGGGCGGGTTGGTGCTGATGGTGACGAGATTGAAGGCGCGCTTGCGATACATCCGGTAGGTGGTCTCGAGATCGAAAAGCTGGCTGGTGCAGGGGGCGCAGCCGGTGGACCAGAAGTAGGCGACCGTGACCTTGTCGGTGGGATTGGCGCGCAGCGCCTTGAGGTCGTCGGCGCCGACCATGTCCACCTTGACCGGTTCGTTCTGAATCCGCGTCCATTCCTGCTCGACCCCTGAGCCCTTGGACATCCACTTGGTGGTGCAGCCGAAAGCCTTGGTTTCGGCGACCGGCACCGGGCGGCCGGCCAGCAGCGCGTCGATGGCGTTACGGGCGTCCTGCGTCTTGACCAGATCCTCGCGCTGGTTGTCGTCGATGCGCCCCTGGTAGCGGAGCTTCCGCTCCTGGTCGAAGATGAAGATGTGGGGCGTCGCGACCGCGCCAAACTTGCTCGAGGTCGCCTGGGTCTCGCCGTCGTAGAGGTACGGCCAGTCGATGCCGCGCAGTTGCGCGCGCAGCTTCATCTCCGGGAGCGAGTCGGTGACGTCGGTGTAGCCCAGCTCGTCGAGGCGCACCGCCTTGGCGTTGTTGGGGTTGATCGCGACCAGCGTCACCCCCTTGCGCCGGTAGTCGGCGTAGAGCTGTTCGATGCGCCCCTCGTAGAGCTGCGACACCGGGCAGTGGTTGCTCTCGAAGACGATCGCCAGCACCTTGGTGCCGGCGTATTCACTGGCCTTGTGGGTCTTGCCGTCTACCCCGGGCAGCGAGAAATCAGGCAGCGGCGAGCCGATGGGCAGCACCGGGTGCTCGACGTTCGCCTGAATCCCGCGTCCAGGGGCCGGCGTCTGTGCGCTTGCCGGCGCAATCCCGAACGGAACGGCGCCGAGCACGACCCCCAGAACCGCACGGGCGCAGCGTGCGCGCCTTCGCGGCGAAGGTGCGGCGGCAGCGGTGGAGCGTCGGGTGGAGTCGGTCATGGCATCCTCGCGCATCAATCGGTGGTGGACCAATAGGCCCGCAGGCCCGGATTCTCCGCGGTCTCCGGCAGGCTTGCCAGGATGGCGCGGCGCAGTTTCGAGACGGTCAGCTCGCCGAGCTCCTGGTAGAGCACGTCGCCGCCGGGGGCGATCAGCAGGGTGAACGGGACGGGAGCCGGCATGTTCGAATCGAAAGCCGCCTGGAGGGCGTAGACATCGGAGGTCGCGAACTGGAGGTTGCGGTGTGCCGCGCCGTGCGCCTTGAGGAAGTCGAGGACGGCGCCGCGCTCTTCGGGATCGTTGACCGAGACGGTGGCGAACTCCAGACCGCGCGGCCGGTACATCCGGTAGGTGGCTTCGAGATCGGGAAACTCGCTGGCGCACGGCGCGCACCAGGTCGCCCAGAAATTCACCAGCAGCAGCTTGCCGGTACCGTTCCGGCGCAGCTGCTTCAGGGCAGCGGCGTCGGCCATCTCGACCGTTACCGGCGCGCTGTCGAGCGCGTCGCGCTGCTGCTCCGCCGGCAGCGGGCCGGAGAGCCCTTTCACGGCGCATCCCGTCGCGGCTGTGCGCGCGACGGCAACGGCCTTCCCCGCGAGCACGGCGTCGATGGCGCTGCGCGCGTCGCGGGACTTCACCTGATCCTCCCGCACCGAGTCGTCTATCCGGCCGTCGTAGCGCAGCGTGCGGGACTGGTCGAAGATGAAGATATGCGGCGTCGTGACGACGCGGAACTGCCGGGCGAGCGCCTGGGTCTGGCCGTCGGAGAGGTAGGGGTAGTCGAGATG
>JAYTEJ010000085.1:0-5299 GCA_043735365.1 Acidobacteriota bacterium | reverse complement strand
GCATGCCGGACAGCGCCGGCACCTGCGCCGAAAGGCTCGAGCCGACGGTGTCCATCAGATAGCGGCCGACCTTGCCGGATGAATTCGCGAGCCCCTGCGGGTGACGCGGCGACTTCGAGTTGAGCAGCAGGCGGGCCGACTCGCAGGCGCTGGCCGCCAGCACCACCGTACGGCAGCGCACCTGCTTCTCCGTGCCGGTCGTCTTGTCGATGTACGAGACCCGGTTGACCTTGCCGGTGTCATCGGTCAGCAGCTCCCGCGCCATGGCGTTGGCGATGACCTCGACGCGCCCGGTCTGCATGGCGGGGAAGATCTGCACGTAGCTGGCGGCGTAGTTCGACGCCGTCTTGCAGCCGCGCCCGCACTGGCCGCAGTAGTGGCAGGGCGGCCGGCCGTTGCGGGCGACGGTGGTCACCGACTGCCGCGCATTGACGGCGCGGATGCCGAGCTTCGCACAGGCGCGCTGCACCAGGGTGTCGTGGGCGCGCAGCGCCGCCGGCGGATTGAAGATGCCGTCCGGCGCGCTGCGGATGCCCTCGGGCGCGCCGGTGACGCCGATGAAACGCTCCGCCTTGTCGTAGTAGGGGGCGATGTCCTCGTAGCCGATCGGCCAGTCCCAGCCGAGGCCGTCGGTGGACTTCGGCTTGAAGTCGTAGTCGGCCATGCGCAGCGTGACACGGCCGTAGTGGTTGGTGCGCCCCCCGAGAATCCGCGAGCGGAACCACGAAAAATCGCTTCCCGGGGCCACCGTGTAGGGCTCACCTTCGAGCTGCGCCCCGCCGTAGGTGGCGCTGTAGGTGAAGCCGGTGCGGCCGCCGGTGTAGGCGTCGCCGTGCGGCCCGGCGCCGCGGTTGGGCGCCTGGTACGGCCACATGTGCTCCTTGAGGTCGGCCGGATTCAGCATCGGCCCCGCCTCGAGCAGCAGCACCGACACCCCGAGGTCGGCCAGCACCTTGGTCATCGTCCCGCCGCCCGCGCCGGAGCCGATGACGACAACGTCGTGGACCGTGGAGGTTTCCTGCGCCATGCTGCCGCTCCTTACGCGTTCATTGCTTTCAGCGCCGCAACGCTGTCGCGGGTCAGTTCCATGGTCTGTTCGACGAAGTAGTTCTTCACCCCCGCGGCTTTCGCGGCGGCGAACGTCTTCTTCCAGTCGATGTCTCCCTTGCCGACCGCCACCTGCACCGGCGCGACCGGCTTGCCGCCGGCGGCCGCGGCCGCCACCGCCGAGGCCTTGAGGTCGACGTCCTGGATGTGCATCGAGAAGAAGCGGCCCGGATGTCTGGTGAAGTAGTCCGCCGCCACCATGCCGTGGGCGACCTCCGACATCTGGAACTGGAACTTGACCAGCTTAGGATCGAGCAGGTCGAACAGCAGGTCGTAGGCCCGCTTGCCGTCCACCATCGCAGCCTCGAAGCCTTCGTTGTGGAGCCCCTGCTGCAGTCCGGCCTTCGCGGTCACCGCGGCAATTTTGTTGTACTCGTCCGCCGCTTTCTTCACCTGATCCATCGTCGGGCTCGAACCGCCGTTGCCGTCGCTGAGGCTGGCGACGATCACCTGGGTGATGCCGACATCGTTGGCCCAGGCGAGGCTCTCAGCATGCTTTTCGCGCAGTTCCTTCAGCTGGAAGTGCGAGCTCTCGGCCAGCATGCCGTGGTCGGCAAGGGTCCGCTTGAGCTGCTTGCCGTCCCTGAACGGGGCGAACTCGGGACCGTAGCCGATCGGCGAGCAGAGCTCCAGCCGGGTCACGCCCATCGCTGCCAGCGATTTCAGGACCGCCGGCAGGTCATGGAGCTGGGAGCGGTGGGGCCAGGTCTGGCTGCCGATCGGCAGCTCCAGCGGGTTGGCTCCGAGCCGCACCGCCGAGCCCGCCACCAGGCATGCTGCCGCCGCATCGACCGTCACGTGCTTCAGGAATTCGCGTCTGTCCAGGGACAAGGGAGGGACCTCACTAGCGGTTCCGGGTTCCGGGTTCGGGGTTCCATCGGGGTTCAGGGTTCAGGGTTCAGTCTGCTCGTCACGGACGGCGAGGACTTATCGTCACCCGCGTCGCCTTGTTCTCCGCCTCGATGCCGAGCTCCAGCGCCAGGAAGACGCGATCCTGGATGTCGGCGGTCTCGGTGCGGTTGAGGACATCGTCCACCAGGCGCTGGCCGTAGGGCAGGGGCACGTCGCCGGTGTCGATATGGCGCGCTTCCTTGTGATCGACCAGGAACAGGTGCCCGCCGCCGGGGCGGCCGGCAATGTCGATGTTCTTGCGCAACTCCATGTAGCCGTCGCTGCCGAGGATCGTCAGCCTGGCGTCACCGAAGGTCTGGATGCCGCGGGGGGTGAACCAATCCACGCGCAGGTAGCCCAGGCCGCGGTCGCCGCGCAGCATGACGTCGCCGAAATCCTCGAGGCCGGGATACTGCGGATGGGCGAGGTTGCCGACCTGCGCCGCGGCGATGTCGACATGCGTCGAGCCGGTCAGGAAGAGAAAGCTGTCGATGTTATGCGAGGCGAGGTCGCAGAGGATCCCGCCGTACTGCTCGCGCACGAAGAACCACGGCGGTCGCGTCTCCGGCGACATCCGGTGCGGCGCCATGCCGATGATCTGCAGCACCTGGCCGACAGCGCCGGCCGCGACCAGCTCCGCCGCCTTGTTGATCACCTGGCTCTCGTGGCGCTCGATCAGCACGGAAAAGAACCGTTTGGTCTCGGCGTGCGCCTTGCGCAGCGCCGCCACCTGTTCGAGCGTGGTGGCGCCCGGCTTGTCGGACATGAAGTCCTTGCCGTGACGCATCGCCTCGACGCCAAGCGCGGCGCGCTCGTTGGGAATCGCGGCGCTCAGGATCAGCTGAATCGAGCCGTCGTCGAGAATCTCCTGGGCGTTGCCGGCCAGCCTGGCCTCGGGATAGCGTTTCGCGAACGCCGCGGCCAGCTCCGGCTCCTTCGCGAAGAACGAGACGAGCGTGCCGCCGCTGCGGCGGACGGTCTCGACCTGGCCGTTGATGTGACTGTGATTGAGGCCGATGACCCCGAAGCGGACGCGCCCGGGCGGTGCGGCCGGCTGCTGCGCCGACGGGCGCCCCACCGCGCCGGTGACGGCAAGCGCGGCGGTGCCGGCGAGCGAGGCGTTGAGGAAGTCGCGGCGGCTGGTCTTCATCAGGTCTGCGGTTGTACCGCCACGGGGGAGGCGCTGTCAACGACCGATCAGGCTCTGCCGGCAAACTCCCGGGTTTCGCTGTGGACCTTGACCTTCTCCCCCTCCTTGATGAACAGCGGGACGCGAATCTCCAGGCCGGTCTCGAGTGTCGCCGCCTTGGTGACGCTGCCGCTGGCGGTGTCGCCGCGGGTGCCGGGCTCGGTGTATTTGACCGCGAGCTCGACGATGGTGGGGAGCTCGAGGCCGATCGGGTTGCCGTTGTACTTGTTGATCTGGACCGCGACGTTGTCGACCAACAGCTCCGCGGCGTCGCCGACCATCTCCGTGCCCAGCGTCAGGGTGTCGAAGTTCTGCTGATCCATGAAGTGGCAGCCCTGGCCGTCGGCATAGAGAAAGGTGGCGGGCACCACTTCGAGGTCGGGCTCCTTGAACTTCTCGCCAGCCTTGAAGGTCTTGTCGAACACCGCGCGGGTGAGCAGGTTGCGCATCTTGAGGCGAACCAGCGTCTGGCCGCCCCGCGCCGTCGGCTTCGAGACCTCGACGTCGATGCAGTGGTAGGGCGCGTTCTCGAACTCAAAGAACATCTTGCGCTTGATGGAGATTGCTTCGATCAGGCTGGCCATGCACTCCTCGTGGTTCCGGTGGCGTCGCGGCAGGGGAGCCGCGACGGCCGACAGCACGAGCATACTAAGCCGGAACGGGGAAGCAAAGGGCGGCGGGACGCCGCTCAGGCGCTGAGATTGCGGCGGGCGTCGCGCGACGAGGACCAGGTGGCCGCGGCGGCCGCGCCGAGCACCAGCAGGTTGGCGACAATCACCGGGTAGGCGTTGACCAGCACGCCGTAGCCAATCCACATCAGCGCCGCGACCATCTGCACGAGGCGGAGGGTCTCCGCTCGCTTGAAGAGATACGACGACGTGAAGACACCGGTGGCGATCCAGCCGAGCCAGTTGGACATTGCTGCTGCTTTCTCCTGTTAGAGGGTCGTGGACGCGGGATCAGGCGACCGAGACATCGCCTTCGGCGGTCTGCGACTCGCCAATCGTCAGCCAGTCCGTGCGGACCCGCTCCCACTCGCGCACCGGCAGGCCGAACGACTCGAAGACGCCGCGGATGGCGGCCGACCGCCAGCCGATGCGGCGCAGCATCGGCACCAGGATGCTGAGCGCGCTGTCGCTGAGCACCGTCCGCTGCGCGATCCGCGACAGCAGCTGGTTCTCGGAGACCGCAATCGTGAAGCCGTCGCGGTTGTTGACATGCAGCATGACGTGGACGTCGGAGCTGCCGTCGCCGACGTAGACCGTGCGCTCCGGGCTGACGCCCAGGCGCCGCTCGAGCGACTCGAGTACTTCGACCTTGCCATAGCCGGCCGGCACCTGCCGGACCGAGCGGATCTCCCCGGAACCGTCTTCGTACTCGAGCTCGGTGCCGAAGATGCGATCGGCAGGGACAATGCCCTCGAGCGCCGACTCGATGACCTCGCGCGGCGCCGCCGAGATGACATGGAAGAAGAACCGGTGCCCCTCGATGCCGTTGGTGAGAAAATCGATCAGCTCGGGGATGTGGTTCTTCAGCCGCACCCGCTTGCCGGCTTCGACCAGGTGTTCGCGGCGGACGCCGCGGAACTCCGGGTCGTGACGAATCAGATAGGCGAGCTCTCCCCCCTGATGGACGAGATTGCTGCGCCGCAGGCCGTTGACCTTTTCCTCGAACCCCGGCACGCCCAGGATCTCGCTGAGCACGATGCCGGAATCGTTGAAGCTGAGCGTCTGGTCGAAGTCCGAGGCGACCAGGAACCGCCGGGGCGATTCTAAACCGTGCGTGATACCCATGGGCGAGATGATATAACAGCTTTTGAGCTTAGTCAACCCATCGGCGCGGACGGATCTCCACGACGCGCCGGCGTTGACGTTACCACTAAAAACAAACAAATTTGCCATAATCAGACTCTGAGTTCGACATTTCTGTAGCGGCTAGATGTTAAATGTTATAACATCTTTACATGTCAGGAGCGACATCGGCCCCCCTTCCGAAATACAAGCAGGTGTACAACTCGCTGCGCCAGGAGATTGATGGCGGGGCGCTCTCAGCCGGCCATCGGCTGCCGAGCGAGTCGGAGCTGGTCAAGGCCTTCGGCGCTTCCCGCATCAC
>JAYTEJ010000084.1:0-5180 GCA_043735365.1 Acidobacteriota bacterium | reverse complement strand
TCCACCTACGGGTTCTCCCAGAACGTCCGCTTCCGCAGCAGCAACATCTTCTTTGGCCGGACGTATACGACCGGCGCGACCGCGGCGGGGAATTTCAGCTTCGGGCCCGCGGATGCCAGCCACTTCGTCGCGGCCGTCACGGTGCCCGTAGACGGGTTCGTTCTCGAAGCCATCCACCCCGCAACGAATCTGACGTCCAGCGCAACCGTCGGAAGCTTCGCCGCCGGGACCGCGACCGCGAATGCCGACATCGTCTTCAGCAACACGGCCATCCTCCGCGGGTTCGTCCGCCGGCACACGGGCACGCCCGTCGCCGGCGCGACGGTCAACGTGACAACGCCGGAGTTCAACAAGACATCTCTCCCGAGCCAGGCGGACGGGAGCTATTCGTTCTCCGGCCTGCCTGCGGGCACGGCGACGGTCACGGCGAGCATTCCGCACCCGCAGTCCTCGCGGGTTCGCCTCAGGGGATCGACGACGCTGACGCTGCTGCCTGGCGTCGTGCGGCCTCTCGACCTGTCGATTCAACCGACGGGGCTGGTGTCTGGAGTGGTGCGCACCGCATCCGGAGCGGTGGCGACCAACGTAGGCGTCAGTCTGCTCAATGCGGATCCGATCGACACATTCGCCACGATCGACACACGGACCGATTCGGCCGGCGTGTATTCGTTCACGGACGTGCCGATCGGCACGTTTACCGTCGCGGCCGCGGATCCCGTTACGCAGTTCCAGGTGCGCAGGTCCGTGACCGTCGCCCAGGACCAGACCGCGCCGGCCGATCTCACGCTGCTCGCTGTCGGCACGATTCAGTTGACCGCGCATTTCAACAACGGCGTGGCGGTGAGCGGCGCTCTCGTTCAGATCCAGCGCTCCACCTCGCTCAACTTCGATTTCGCGGGCAGGACCGACACCGCAGGCCGCCTCACCATTTCCACCGTTCCCGAAGGGCCGTTCGTCGTGCGCGTTTCCCGTCCCGACCAGTTCGACATCTTCGTTGATGCCCCCGGCCGGGTGGCGACGCCGGGCCAGATAGTGCCGCTGGACGCGGTGATGACGCCGATCGGTACCCTGCAGATTCAGGTGAACTCCATCACCGGCGCGCCCGTCGAGGGCTCCCGGATCGCGACCGACGCGAGATACGCGGGCTATCTCGAGTCCCCCTTCGGAAACACCGACGCCAACGGGCGGCTCACCATTCCATCCGTCGCGGGCGGGCGGATCATCACCGTGCAGGCGTTCGATCCCGTCAGGATCTACGACTACCGCCAGAAATTCGTGCAGGTGGTGACTGAAGGCGAAGCGGTTCCGGTCACGATCGTGCTCGGCGCCGTCGGCAGCGTCACGGGGCGCGTGTCGTACGCCAGTGGAGCACCGGCCGGCGGGGTGTCGATGACGCTACGAAGTGAGAGCCCTCCTGCAGGGCTGGCCGTCAACACCGACGCGCAGGGCGGCTACCGGCTAGACGACGTGCCGCCGGGCCCGTTCCGCATCACCGCCATCGACTATTCCGCCCAGGTGGGCGGCGCGTTCGAAGGGCAGATTGTCGATCACGGGGACCAGGTCGCCGCCGACATCGTCCTCTCTCGGCGGATGCCGCCAGCCGAGCTGAGCGACGCGAACGGCTACCACTACCGGATCAACCAGGATCTGTCGCTCGGTGGTTTCACCTTCGACCAGGCATACGCCAATTCCCCGCAGCTGCAAGTGACCCAGAACGACGGATTCAGCGGAGATTTCGCCGCCGAAGCGGACATGGGAGGCCGGCAGCTCTCGATGCGCAATTACGGCGGCGGCGGCCGTGTGCGGGAAATTCGGGTGGGAGGTCTGTTCGTGACGCGGAAGATCTACGTCCCGACGTCTGGATACTTCGCGCGCTACCTCGAGATCCTGGAGAACCGCTCGGGAGCCCCGATCACCGTCGATGTACAGCTGCGGCCGCGCATGTGGGCGGCGCGCATCGGGGCGACGTCGAGCGGCGGCGCCGCGCTTTCACCGTCCGACCAGTGGTTCGTGACGGAGGGCAGCCAGTCGCAGCCGCTCGCGGCGGCTGAAGTGTACGCGGGCCCGGGCGGCGTGCCGTCGTTCACCGAAGCATTCGGCGGAGGATTCGACCTCTCGGCGACGCTTCGCTGGGGAGCCGTGACCGTGGCGCCTGGCGGCCGCGCGATCTTCCTGCACTTCACCGCGCAGCAGGCGGATCCGTCCGCGGCTGTGGCGACGGCCGCGCGGCTCGTGCAGCTTCCCGCGGAAGCGCTCGTCGGTCTGTCCGCCGCGGACGCCGCGGACATCCGGAACTTTACGGTCCCAGCCGATCTGTCGAGCACGGCCGAGCCGCTGCTGGAGGTGCGAGGGCGGGTGTTCGCCAGCGATCGCGTGACGCCGGTCGCGGGGGCGGAGGTGCTCGTCACCGGCAACCTGTCCCCCGTGTTCAAGCCGACCGTCACGGTCGTGACCGATGCGGACGGGCGGTATGCGACGGCGACGCTGGGCGGCGCCGGGTTCACCGTGCAGGCGCGCTACACGGCGACAGGAGCGCTTTCGGCGGTCGCCACCGGCAGCGTTGCGCCCGGGCAGATGAGTGCGACGCAGGATGTCGTCTTCGAGACCACCGGCGTCCTGAGCGGCACCGTGCGGCGTAACAACGGGAGCGCGGCTGGGGCAGGCGCCGTCACGGTGACCGGCGGCGACCCGGCGTTCAGCCTGACCGTGCCCGCGGCGTCAGACGGGACCTACATCATTGCGGCCCTGCCGCCGGGAACGTTCGAGGTGCGGGCCACGGTCAACGGGCAGTTGTCGGTGGCGGCGACCGCCCTCGTCGTGCAGGGACAGACCACCGTGGCCGACCTGCGCATGCCGGCCGCCGCCACGCTGCGGCTGCGCGTACTGCGCGCCGACGGCACGGCCCAGACGTCCGCCTACGCCTACATCACCGATGCGGCCGGCTATCGCTTCGCCGGGTATGTCGATGCGGCCGGCGTCCTCCTCATCCCCGGCGTGGTCGAAGGGGCGTACGTCCTCCAGGTCGAGGGCGACCGATCGACGAGCGTGTCCGGCAGCGTGACGGCGACGGACGACGGGAGCGTGATCGAGGTGCTGGTGCAGTCGGCCGCGGCCAGCGTGAGCGGCCACGTCACGGCGGCCGACGGCCTCACGCCCGTGACGGGCGCCTACGTGCAGGTCATCGACGGCGGCAGCGGCGCCGCCGCGGATGCCACCTACACGGACGGCGCTGGTTTCTACCAGTTCGCGGATGTTCTTGTCGCCGGGGGCGCGCCGTTCAGGGTGGTGGCGCACGCCCCCTCCGCATTCGGTACGACCGTGGAAAGCGCCGGCCAGGTGGCGGGGGCGCCCGTGGTGGTGGACCTGTCGTTCCCGCTCACCTCCGTGCACGGGCGCGTCAGGCAGGCCGACGGCGTGACGCCACTGGGATTTGCCCGTATCACGGTGGCCCAGGCCGGCGCCGATGGCGCCGTCGTGACGTTGACCGGAACGGCCGACGGCAACGGGGACTATTCGGTCTTTGGCGTGGCGGCTGTGCCCTTCGAAGTGCGTGCTGTGGACCGCTCCAGCAGCCTCGAGGCGATCGTCTCGGGGGATGTTCCGTCCCTGGCCGCGAGTCCGGCGGCGGATGTGCGTCTGGGTGCGACAGGGGTGGTGGCTGGAACGGTTCGGGATGCCGCGGGGCAGCCGCTGCCGTATGCCGATGTGGCGCTTTCGAGCAACCACCTCGGCCTGTTCCAGGATCAATACGTGACGGCGGGCGCCGATGGCTCGTACCGCTTCCCGCTGGCGCCGGTCGGGGCGGTATCGGTGCAGGGGTGCGCCAGGGTGGCATCGACGTACGTCTGCGCCGGGCAAACCGGATCCATTGCGGCCGCGGGCGCGACCACCGTCGTCGACCTCCAGGCCCGGGCGCTCGGGACCGTCGCCGGAACCGTCTTCGCGGCCGACGGGGTGACGCCGGTGGCAGGCGCCTTCCTTCAGGCCGCGAGCGGAGAAGAAGGGCCGAACGGCGACGCGCGAAGCTCCACGACGGCGGATGCGGCGGGCGCGTACTCGTTCGCCGGGGTCGTCGAGGGCCCCGTGGCGATCCAGGCCTACGACCCGTCGTCGTATGCGCCGCTGGGCGCGGCGACCGGCGTGCTCGGGGGCGGAGGCCCGTTGCGCCTGGACGTGACGGCGGGGAATGGGGTGGGGCCCTGCGCGTTCCCGGTACTGAACGGCGCTGACGGGTTCCTCTACGGCCTCGGGTGCGAGGGCGCGCTCGAGGGGGGCGGAGCGGCCGACGGGCATCTCGCGGGGTCGTACGGCCGCGTCGCGCAGATCGTGCGAATCAACGGCACGCAGCCTTCCCAGCTGGCGCCGGGGCAGCACGAGCTGGCGGATCGCCAGATCGCGTTCGGCCCGCAGGCCAGGGCGGGTGTCGTCACCACGCGTCAGGTGTTCGTGCCGGCGTCGGGCGGGTTCGCGCGGTTTCTCGACACCGTCACCAACCCGGGGGCGGCCGCGGTCGCGCTGGACGTGCAGATCGAGAGCAACCTGGCGGGGGTCACGCGGATCGTGGTGGATCCTGAATCGACCGGCCGGACGTATGCGGTGACGACTTCCGATCCGGTCGTGTCAGGGGGCTCGTCGCAGTCGCGGGCCGCGCTCGCGCACGTCTTCGGCGGAGCCGGGGCGGCGGTCGGCGTGGACGCGGCCCACATCCAGCACCTGCTCGGCAGCTCGTATTGGCGCTATACCGTCACCATCGGGGCCGGGGAATCCGTGTCGCTGATGCACTTCGCCGTGCAGCGCGAGCCGGCGGATGCCGCCGGGGCGCAGGCGCAGGCCGAAGCCCTGGTCAACCTCACCGACCCGCAGGCGCTGACCGGGATGAGCGCCGCCGACAAGGCGCGGGTTGTGAACTTCAGGATTCCGTAGGCCGCCCTGGTCCCTTTTCGCAATGTTTTACGTCCTGCCGACTGCTCAGACAAAGGTCGCTGCCGGCGCAGACTTATTCCGGACGACGCAGTTAATGTCAGAGACTTTGAGCCTCGACCGTGGGCAGTTGGTTTGCTGAAGTGCCAGAAGCGGGTTCTTAGCAGCGATTTGCCCGGAGGGGATCTGCGCGCTAACGACCCGCCAGGGCTGGGGGATTAGATGAGAAGCAGTTTACGGTTCGGTGTGATGGCGGCGGT
>JAYTEJ010000083.1:0-2605 GCA_043735365.1 Acidobacteriota bacterium | reverse complement strand
ACACGGCGCTCGAGGACATCCTCGGCAGCGAACCGCGGCCGCCCCGACGCTAGTCCCCTGGAGAAGCGCGGGCGCGGCGCGGGCGGTGCTCGATGGCTGCCTCACCAGACGACGTCTACAGCACCCGGGCGAAGCCGAAGAGGGCATCGCCCTTGTCCGCTTTTCCCTGAAACGCGCGCAGCACGGTCCGCGCCGCCAGCCAGGAAAAACCCGCCCCGTGGCGTCCGCCACCGATGGTGAAGAGATGGCGGGGAAAGTTCCGGTGCGTGCCCGCGAACGGCAAGTGATCGGCGGTGTCGTAGTGCACGGCGTCCCAGGCCCACGCCGGGGCGAGGCCGGATATCTCCGGATACAGCAGGGACAACTCGTACATCAGCTGGCCGGTGCGCTGGATCAGGGCGCGGTCCCTGTCGCGCGGCGGCAGCTCCGGCTGGTCGCCGCCGGTGAACAGCACGCGGTCTCCCGGCATCCAGCGCAGAAGGTGCGGCGGGGCGCCTGCCTGCCGCGCCGCCGCCGCGCGCTTCCCGATGCTGCGGCGCATCGACGCGGCCAGGGGCTCGGTCACCACCGAGTAACCGCGCATCGGCTTGAGGTGCCGGCGCAGCGCGCGGAGATCCGTCAGCGGGTCGCCGGTGGCCACAACCACCACCTCCGCCCGCACGCTGCCAGCGTCGGTGTTCACCTCCACGCCGGTGCGCCCGTGCCTGACACTGACAACCCGGGACCGTTCGTGGATAACGGCGCCACGCCCCGCGGCCGCGGCGGCAAGCGACAGGCAGGCGCCGTAGGGATCGATCTCCGACCCGCGCGTCCGGATCGCCCCGCCGCTCTCGAGCGCGGTCTCGACCGCGACGGCCCTCGGCGTCGCCCAGCTGTGGCGCAGCCCCGCCGCCCGGCGCGCCCGGTACTCACGTTCCAGCACGGCTTCGACGCCGCGCGGCGCGACGTCGAGCAGGTCCATCGGGCGCAATGCGGCCCGCGCATCCAGACGCCGGAGCACCGCCGCCAGCTCGAGCGACCCGCGGCGCAGCGCCCGCCACATCGTCCTGGCGCTGGCCGTGCCGTGCGCGGTGGCCGCCTCGCGGAACGACGCCTCGTAGTCCTCCCGCACCAGCCCGTGGCGCCGCGCCGTCCCCGCCTGTCCGACCGCCTCCGCCTCCAGCAGCACCACCTTCACCCGCGCCGACGCAAACGCGAGCGCGCAGCTGCAGCCGGTGAGCCCGCCCCCCACGATCACGACGTCCGCCTGCGCCGAGCCGCGGAGCCTGGGAAACGACGGCCGCCGCGACCTGGGCATGCGCTCGAGCCAGAACGGCACGCGATGGACGGGCATCAGGCCGGCCTCATTTCTTCTGGGTGCTGCGATACACGGCGACCCCGGACACCAGCGTCCCGGTCACCGCCAGGCCAATCATCAGGCCAACCACGAGGGTGAAGGTCGCCGAATCCATCCAGGCGAGAATGCCGCGGCCGTAGTGGCCGGCCAGGGCGGCTTCGATCAGGAAGCGCAGCAGCCGGACGCCTGCCAGGGTCACCAGGAAACTGACAGCGTTGGCCCGGAAGGCCCCGCTCGTCAGCACGAACGCCGTAAACGGAAAAGGGGGGGGAATGATGGCCAGCGCCCCGACGCTGTAGGCGGCGCGCTTGTTGACGCGCTGCTCGATGCGTTTGAGCCGGGACGGCTTGATCAGCCGCGAGAGCCCGTGCTCGCCCACCTTGCGGCCAATCCAGAACGTCGCCGAGGCGCCGGCCACAGAGCCGGCCGTGGCCAGCAGCGCGTAGAGCCAGAACAATTCGGGCTTTCTCGCCGCGAGCAGGATCACCACGAAGTCGATCCCGAGCGGCAGGAAGAACACCATGGATGAGTCGAGCAGGCCCATGAGGACGACACCCCACGGCGTCAGGAAATAGCCGAGGAGTGAATAAAAGAGAGCTCGCATGACGGGTTCGGGACCTCACCTACCTGAAAACAATACTGCCGGGTGAAACGGGACCCGGCCGGGCCGGGGGACAGGATAAGCTGGAACGGGGGGCATCATGGGGATGAGGAGGCTGCTGCCGGCCATCGGATCCTGTGTCGCTGTTGCATTCTATGTGACGACGGCCGCGGCTTACGGTGCGATGCCGCAACGGGCGGAGACCGCGGCACCACCTGCCGGGGCGGCGTCCCGTCCGCCGGAGAATCGCACGATGAACGCCATCGCCGAAGGTTACGTCAAGCTCGTGCTCGCGGTCGGTCAACACGATCGCGACTATGTCGATGCCTATTACGGCCCGCCCGAGTGGAAAACGGCCGCGGCCAGGGCCAGGACCGCGCTTCCCGAGCTGGCGGCGACAGCCGCCGGGCTGCGCGCGGGTCTGGCGAAGGTGCCTGCGCCCGCGGACGAGATGGCGGGGCTGCGGCGCGACTACCTCGACCGCCAGCTCCTCGCGGTCGCGGCGCGGCTGCGCATGCTCGGCGGCGAGCGGCTGTCGTTCGACGAGGAATCCAGGGCCCTCTACGACGCCGTCGCGCCGACGCATCCGGAATCATATTTCCAGGCCATCCTCGATCAGCTCGAGCGGAGGTTTCCGGGAGAGGGCCGGCTGGTCGATCGCTACGACA
>JAYTEJ010000082.1:0-2812 GCA_043735365.1 Acidobacteriota bacterium | reverse complement strand
CTGCTGGCTCTGGCTCGAGCCGCCGAAGCCGAACGAGGGGACGAACCGCCGCTCGAAGGCGGCGCCGATGACAGCGTGCTCGGTGTCCCGGGTCAGCTCGGCCCGCAGGTAGGGACCGGTCCGGGTCTCGCGCCGCGAGCGGTCGTCGAGGAACGAGTACCCGGCGCCCAGCGACGCCGAGGTCCTGGGACCCACGGTGACCTCGGCGGTGGCGCCGGCGTCATGAAAGGTCAGTTGGCGGGTACCCTCGTCGAGATTCGCCAGCCGCACCTCGTACTCGCCGCCCACCGACAGCCGCGGCCGCAACCGCCGGGTCAGGCGGGTGGTGATGCCGTTGATGTCGCCGCCGGTCAGGAGCGAGGCGCTGCGGTCGAAGCGTACCCAGGTGTTCTCGTAGCGCACCGAGAGATCGGTGAATTTCGTCAGCCGCGCCTGCACCTGCCCAGAGAGCCCGTTCCTTCTGGCGCCGGTGCGCGAGAAGGGGACGCCGTTCAGCTCGAGCTCGTCGGTGGTCGGCACCCTGGCGTAGTCGTCGCTGAGGAGCAGCGTGACCCGCTTGCTGACCAGGCGGCGGAGCGAAGCGTGTCCGTGCTGATCGAAACCATTGAGCTGGCCGAACTCCAGGTAGCGGCGGATGTAGCCCTGATAGCCGGTCGAGAACTCCGTCCGCCTCGAGACGAAATCGATCTGCGCAAAGGGCTCGGCGAGCAGCAGGCGGTCCGACTGCGCCTGGTTGCGGGTGGGCGAGACCGCCGCGAGCGCGACGTTGGAGTCGAATACGCCGCCGAGGCTGATGCCGGGCGTGAACGTCAGGCCGGGGGTGCGCCCGGTGCCGAGCTCGGTCGAGTCCTGCGCCGCCGCCGGGCGCGGTCCGGCGAGCACCACCACGGCTGCGGCGGCGAGGAGGATGCCGGCAGTCGAGACGCGGTAGCGAAGGGCAATAACGTCGGTCTTCATGGCTGCTGCCCGGTCAGGGAACGATGATGGTGTCGCCCGGATGGATGGAGACGGGCGAGCCCTTGCCTTCGGCGGCGTCCTTGTAGTTGAAGGCGATGCTCTGCTGGCCGCTGCCGCTGCCCTTGCGGAGAATCCTGATGCTCTTGGTCTTGGCGAAATCCTTGAACCCGCCCGCCATCGCCAGCGCCTGCACCGCCGACACCTGCCCCTTGATCGGGAAGGTGCCGGGGCTGTTGACCTCACCCATCACGTAGAACACCGGCGGCACCGTCTCGACGACGATGACGGTGACGACCGGGTTGGTGTTGTACTCCTTGAGCGGCGTGACGATGGCGTCGCGGAGCTCGGTCGAAGTGCGGCCCTCGGCGGTGATGTCGCCGATGAGCGGCAGGGTGATCTTGCCGTCCGGCCGGACCTGCAGCGATTGCGACAGCTGCGCGTCCTTGTAGACCTCGATGCGGAGCTTGTCGCCGGGCACCAGGCGGTAGTCGGTGGCGACCGCCGCCCGCGACGAAGGGGCGGCGGCGGCCGCCCCGGGACCGCCGTCGGCCGGGGGTGCCGAGGAGGACGGGGCCGCCTGCCCGGCAGAGGCGATCGCGGCCAGGCTCAGCAGAATCGCGATGGAGAACGGCGCAGTGCGGATGATCTTCATGGCTGTCACCTGGCGTTAAGCATTCGAGGCGTTGCCGCGGGCGTCGCGACGGGGATGCACCGACCGGCTTTCGGCGGCGCGTTTGAGCGAGTCGACGTCGGCACCGTGAGTCGGGCAGCAGGCCGCGCCGACCTGGATGGCGAGCGGCTGCGTGAATTGATAGTGATCGAGACGCGCCATCAGCCGTTCGATCACATGCAGCGAGTTGGGCATGTCGGCGTCGAGGAGCACGAGCGACAGCCGCCCTCTCGTGGTCTGGGCCAGCAGGTCGGTCTCGCGCACTTCGCGGCTGATCAGCCGGGCGATCTCCCGCACTGCGGCATCGCGCTCGTCAGGCTCGTCAGGCTCGGCCGGCAGCTGGCCGCGCAGCGTCGGTTCGACGTGGACCAGGGTCAGGAAGTTCTGCGAACGCACGGCGCGCTTCAGCTCGTTGTGGAGGACGAAGTCGAAGGCTTCGGACGTCAGCACGCGGAAGTTCTCGTCACGGAAGGATTCGGCAGTCACGATGCTTTATCGAGCTCCGCTTCCTTGATTTTGTAGAGCAGCGCCTTGTAGCTGACGCCGAGGATCTCCGCGGCCTCCCGCCGGTTCCAGCGCGTCTGCTGCAGCGTGCGATAGATCAGCTCGCGTTCGGCCTCGCGCGCCGCATGCCGGGCGATGTCCTTCAGCGACCCCGCCAGCGGCGCCGCCGTCGCGATCCCCGCCGGCGGCGGCAGCGGCGCGGCGCGATGCTCCGGCTCAAACCGCGTCTGGAGCGCCGGAATCGCGTTCACCGGGCTTCGCCCCGCCAGGGTGTCGGCGAGCTCGCGCCGGATCGACTCGTCCGATCCCAGCACCACGGCGCGCTTCAGCAGGTTCTCGAGCTCGCGCACGTTGCCCGGCCAGTCGTAGACGGTGAACAGCCGCGCCGTCTCCGGCGCCAGCGCGATCGGCGGCTTGTTGTAGTGCTCGGCGTACTGCCGCAGGAAGCGCTCGGTCAGCACCGGAATCTCGTCGCGCCGCTGGCGCAGCGGCGGCAGCGTAATGCACACCACATTCAGCCGGAAGAACAGATCCTCGCGGAACTCCCCGTCGGCGACCGCGTGTTCCAGGTCGCGGTTGGTGGCGGCGACGATGCGGACGTCGACGTGCACGTCCTCGCGCCCCCCCAGCCGTGCGAATTCGCCGTCCTGCAGCACCTGTAGCAGCTTGGACTGCAACGGC
>JAYTEJ010000081.1:0-8244 GCA_043735365.1 Acidobacteriota bacterium | reverse complement strand
GCCGAGATCGGCACGTCCGTGACCGCCCCCGCGGACGCAGTGGTCATCGACGCCGAGGGACGCTGGGTGACGCCCGGCATCATCGACACCCACTCCCATCTCGGCGTCTATCCGGCGCCGGCGACCGACGGCGTCGACGACGGCAACGAGTCCACCAACCCGAACACCGCCGAGGTGTGGGCCGAACATTCGGTGTGGCCCCAGGATCCGCAGTTCGATCTCGCGCTCATGGGCGGCGTCACCGCCATGCAGATCCTGCCGGGCTCGGCCAACCTGTTCGGCGGACGGAGCGTGACGGTCAAGAACGTGCCGTCGATTACCGAACAGGGGATGAAATTCCCCGGCGCGCCGTACGGGCTGAAGATGGCCTGCGGCGAGAACCCCAAGCGCGTCTACGGCAGCCGCAACACGGCGCCGCGGACCCGCATGGGCAACGTCGCGGGCTACCGGCGTGCCTGGATTGCCGCCAGCGAGTACCGGAACCGTCTCAGGCGGTGGAAGGATGAAGGGTCCGATCCCGCCAAGCAGCCCGATCGCAACCTGCAGCTCGAAACCCTGGCCGGCGTGCTCGACGGCGACATCCTGGTGCACAACCACTGCTACCGGGCCGACGAGATGGCGGTGATGATCGATCTGGCGAAGGAGTTCGGTTATCACATCGCCTCGTTCCACCACGCGGTCGAGGCTTACAAAATTCGCGATCTCCTCAAGGCCGAAGGCATCTGCGCCAGCATGTGGGCCGACTGGTGGGGTTTCAAGCTCGAGGCCTACGACGGCATCCGCGAGAACATCGCGCTCGTCCACGCCGCCGGCGGCTGCGCGATCGTCCATTCGGACGACGCCAACGGCATCCAGCGGCTCAATCAGGAGGCGGCCAAGGCGCTGCGCGCCGGGCGCCAGGCCGGCCTCGAGATCACCGAGGCGGATGCGGTCAAGTGGCTGTCGATCAATCCCGCGCGGGCGCTGGGCATCGACAAGGTGACCGGCTCGCTCGAGCGCGGCAAGAACGCCGATGTCGTGGTCTGGTCCGCCGATCCGTTCAGCGTCTACGCGCACGCCGATCAGGTGTTCATCGACGGCGCGCTGCTCTTCGACCGCCGCGATCCGTCGCCGCGGCCGCGGCGCGACTTCGTCGTCGGGTTGACGCCGGCGGGGACCAGCCGATGAGGACCGCCGTGCTGCTCTGGCTCGCCGCGCTGGCCGCCGCGCCGCTCGGAACAAGTGGTCAGGCGCCCGCCGTCAGGCGGCGTCCCGCTCCGCCGCCGGCCGTGGCGGCCCTTGCCGGCGACACGATTGCCATCGTCGGCGGCCGCATCCTGCCGGTGTCCGGGCCGGCCATCGAGCGCGGCGTGGTGCTGATCGCCGGCGGGAAAATCACCGCTGTCGGCGCCGACGTCGAGGTTCCAGCCGGAGTGCGCGTCATCGACGCCGCCGGCCGGATCGTGACCCCCGGCTTCTTTGCGTCCTCCACCCAGCTCGGCATCGTCGAGATTCCGTCCTCGGCCGAGGGCACGGCCGATCAGTCGACGACGGATGCGGGGCTCGGCGCGGCGTTCGACGTCGCCGATTCCTTCAACGCCGAGACCACGCTGATTCCGGTCACCCGGGCCGAGGGCATTACCCGTGCGCTGGTGACGCCGTCCGGGGGCCGGGTGATCCTCGGACAGGCGGCGGTCGTCGATTTGTCCGGGGAACAGGCGCCGGAAGGAATTACCAGGGCGCCGGCCGCCATGATGGCGCAGCTGGGCGAGGCCGGCGCCGCCGCCGGAGGAGGTTCCCGCGCCTCGGCGATTCTCAGGCTTCGGGAGGCGCTGCAGGATGCGGCGGACTTCGCGCGTAACCGGGCTGCGTGGAACAGCGCCCAGCGCCGGCCCTACGCCCAGGGACGGCTGGCCCTCGAGGCGCTGGCCGCGGTCATCCGCGGAGAGCTGCCGCTCGCCGTGATTGCCAATCGCGCCAGCGATCTGCTCGCCGCGCTGCGTCTGGCGGACGAGTTCAAGCTCAAGCTGGTGCTCGTGGAGGCCGCCGAAGGCTGGAAGGTCGCGGACCGCATCGCCGCCAAGCATGTCCCGGTCGTGGTCAAGCCGCTGACCGACATCCCGTCCTTCGATGCTCCCGGCGCCTCGCTCGAAAATGCGGCGCGGCTCTCGAAGGCCGGCGTGCGGATCGTGATCTCGTCGTTCGAGACGCACAATGCCCGGAACGTGCGCCAGGAGGCGGGCAATGCCATCGCCAACGGTCTCGACCGCGACGCCGCGCTGAGGGCCGTCACCCTCGAGCCGGCCGAAGTGTGGGGCGTCGCGGCGCGCTGCGGATCGATCGAGGCCGGTAAGGATGCCGACATTGTCGTCTGGTCCGGGGATCCGTTCGAGCTGACGACCGGGCCGGAACACGTGTTCATCCGCGGCCGAGAGATCGCGCCGGACACTCGCCAGAAACAGCTGCTCGAGAAGTACCGCTAGGCTAGTCCCGTGGGAGCAGCGAACTGCTGTCAGCAGCGCAGCCTCCGCCCGGCCCTTCAGAAGATCCCGATCAATCGGAGCGCCGCCACCGCCGCGAACCCCAGCAGCAGCAGGTCAAAGGTGCGCTGCGGGATCCGCGCCGTCAGCCATCGCCCGGCCAGCAGTCCGGCGACGATGAACGGGCTGAGGAGGAGGTTCAGCATCAGCGTGCCGCCGTGGATGAGGCCGAGCGCGAGGCTGAACGGAATCTTGAAGCTGTTGACGATCAGGAAGAACCACGCCGCGGTGCCGACGAACTCCATCTTCGGCAGCGACACCGCCAGACAGTACACCGCGAAGATCGGCCCGGCGGCGTTGGCCAGCATCGTCGCGCCGCCGGCGATGAGACCGATGGTCCAGGCGAACAGGCGGGTGTGCGGGACGCGGCCGAACCAGTCGGGCTTCTGCATGCGCGCGAGCTGCAGCGCCGTCAGGCCGAGGATGATCACGCCGATCACCGGCTTGTAGACCGCCTCGCTGATCGACCGCATGTACCACGCTGAAATCATCACCCCGAGGCAGGCCGGCGGCAGCATGCGGCGGATGTAGTCCCAGCGTGCGTGCTGGTGAAAGGTGCGGACCGCGGTGACGTCGCCGACGATGAGCATCGGCAGGACGATGCCGGTGGAAGCGCGGGCGCCGAAGAGGAAGGCGAAGATCACCACCGGGAGGAGCCCCATGCCGGAGATGCCGGCCTTGCTGATGCCGACGCAGGCGGCGCCGGCGACGGCGAGCAGCCACTGGACGAGGGTGAGGTGGGGCATCGAGCCACTAGTATCGGTCAGGAGGCTGAGATCAAAGGACGTGGGCCGTCCACCGTCCCGGAAAAGTCGGATCGAGCCTGAGCCATCAACGACTTACGCGAAAGATACGCGCCATAGTTGGACGGTGGAGGGAGGGAGCGCGGTATAATCGGGGGTTCCCCCGAAATGTTCATTCAAGGAATTGCCCCGTCGGTCAGCGCCAGAACCCGAGCCAAGGGGCTCGCCTACTTCACGTCCGGACGCGTCATCGACATCAGCGGCGCCGAGTGGGTGGCGAGCGCCACCGTGCGCGGGACGCGTGATTACCGCGTCGATCTGGTGCGCGATCGGCAGCGTTTCACCGGCGCCTGCGAGTGCCCGTACTATGCCGACCGCGCCGATATCTGCAAGCACATCTGGGCGGCGCTGCTCGAGGCAGAGGAGCGGGGGCTGCTCGCCGGGGACGGCCCGGCCGGTGAAGAGGCGACGCTCGAGCCGGACTACCGCCCGAGCGCGATCGAGCTGCAGATGGAGGCGGCCGCGGCCTACAGCCCGCTGGGCAGCCGTGCGCCGGCGGTGAAGCCGCCGGCCTGGCAGCGGTTCCTGCACGAGCTCCGCCAGGACGTGCTCGCGGGCGAAGGCGCGGCGCCGCTGCCGCGCTTCTCGAACGGCGAGATCATCTACGCCATCAACGTCAGGGACACGCTCGCCGGACGGGGCACGGTGGTCACCATTCTGTTCCGGCAGCGCCGGAAGAACGGCGCCTGGACGAAGCCCAAGTCGATTGCGGTCAGCCCGACCGAGGCGGAGCATCTAGTCGACACCCACGACCGCGAGATCCTCTCGCTGCTGCTCGGCGCCGCCAACGGCGCCGGCCCGGGCGTGTCCTACGAGGGAGGATTCCCGCGGCTGTCGCGCTACGTCCTCAACGGACCGCTGGAGGATCGGGTGCTGCCGATGCTGGCGCGCACCGGCCGGGCCCAGCTCGATCCCGCCGGCGACGGCAGAGAGCTGCTGCCGATTACCTGGGACGCGGGTGATCCGTGGCGCTTCGAGCTCGACATCGCCGTGGAGCCGGCGGACGACACGCTGATGCTCGATGGCGCGTTCGTCCGCGGCAGTGAGCGGATGGCGCTCAAGGAGCCGGCGCTGCTGCTCAGCCGCGGCTTCCTGTTCACGCGTTCGATGATGGCCCGGCTGGACCTCGAAGGGGGATTCGCCTGGGTGGCGCGGCTGCGGAGCTTTGGCCGGATCGCCATCCCGCGCGCCGAGGCGGGGGCGCTGCTCGAGACGCTGGCGCGGTCGGGCATCAATCCCGACATCCTTCCCGAAGACCTGCGCTACGAGAGGGTCGAGGGGACGCCCCATCCCCGCATCCGCGTCGGCCGGCCGGAGCGGCAGAACCCCTACGCGCTCCGCCAGGATCTCCGCGCCGCGGTGCAGTTCGACTACGACGGCATCGTCGTCGACGGTCCGCCCGGGGCGACCGCCTACGATGCCGCACGGCGGCGGCTGGTCCGGCGCGACCGCGGCGCCGAGCAGTCCGCCATCGACCGGCTCCACCAGCTCGGCTTCCGCTATACCTGGAGCCACTTCGAGTCCCGCCAGATGCTGGGCATCTCTCCGGAGCAGTTTCCCAAGGTCGTGCACACGCTGGTCAGCGAAGGTTGGCGCGTCGAGGCGGAAGGGCGCGCCTTCCGATCGGCGGTCGGCATGCAGCTGGAGGTGTCGTCCGGCATCGACTGGTTCGACCTGCAGGGGGACATCGACTTCGGCGACGGACGGTCGGCGCCGTTTCCCCAGCTGCTGGCGGCGATTGCCCGCGGCGAGGACGTGGTGGTGCTCGACGACGGCAGCGTTGGGCTGCTGCCGGAGGAGTGGCTGCGGCGGTATGCCGCGATTGCCGGCTTCGGCCGCGCCGAGGGCAACGCCATCCGCTTCGCCCGGTCGCAGGCGGCGCTGCTCGACGCGCTGCTCGCGGCGCAGCCGGCGATTGCCTACGACGAGGTGTTCGCCCGCGTCCGCGCCGAGCTGCACACCTTTGGCGGCGTCGCCGCCGCCGATGCGCCGCCGACGTTTCGCGGCACGCTCCGCGAATACCAGCGGGAAGCGCTCGGCTGGTTCGAGTTCCTGCGCCGCTTCGGCTTCGGCGGGTGTCTGGCCGACGACATGGGGCTCGGCAAGACCGTCATGGTACTGGCGCTCCTCGAGGGCTGCCGGAACGGCCGCCCGGCCGGGCAGCGCGTCCCCTCGATCGTCGTCGTGCCGAAGTCGCTGGTCTTCAACTGGATGGAGGAGGCGACGCGCTTCGCGCCGAACTTGAAGGTGCTCGATTACACCGGTCCGGTGCGCGACGCCGCGGCCATCCGCGACGCCGATCTGGTGCTGACCACCTACGGGACGCTGCGCCGGGATGCGGTGTCACTGGCGGAGGTCGAGTTCGACTACGCGATCCTGGACGAGGCGCAGGCCATCAAGAACGCCGCCACCGCGTCGGCCAAGGCGGCGCGGCTGCTGCGCGCCCGGCATCGCCTGGCGCTCAGCGGCACCCCGATTGAAAACCATCTCGGCGAGCTCTGGAGCCTGTTCGAGTTCCTCAATCCCGGATTGCTCGGGACGGCGCGCGCCTTCCAGCGCGCCAGCGGCTCGCGCGCCCGCACCGACGAGGACCTGGAGTGGCTGTCGCGCGCGCTGCGCCCCTTCCTGCTGCGGCGCACCAAGGAGCAGGTGGCGCCCGAGCTGCCGCGGCGGACCGAGCAGACCCTGCAGTGCGAGCTCGAAGGGGCCCAGCGCCGGCACTACGACGAGCTGCGCGCACATTATCGCGAGACGCTGCTGGCGCGGGTGGCGCGCGACGGCGTCAACCGTTCGAAGATGCAGATCCTCGAGGCGCTGTTGCGGCTGCGTCAGGCGGCCTGCCACAGCGGGCTCATCGATCCCCGCCGCGGCGCGGAGCCCTCCGCCAAGTTCGAGGTGCTGATTCCCCGGCTGTCCGAAGTGATCGAAGAGGGGCACAAGGCGCTGGTGTTCTCGCAGTTCACCAGCTTCCTCGCGCTGCTGCGCCCGCGCCTCGATGCGCTCGGGATGCGCTACGAGTATCTCGACGGCCGGACCCGCGACCGCGCCGCACGGGTCGAACGCTTCCAGAACGATCCCGACTGCCGGCTGTTCCTGATCAGCCTGAAAGCCGGGGGGCTGGGGCTCAACCTGACCGCGGCGGAGTACGTGTTCCTGCTCGATCCGTGGTGGAATCCGGCCGCCGAGGCGCAGGCCATCGATCGCGCCCACCGCATCGGACAGTCGCGGCACGTCTTTGCCTACCGCCTGCTCGCGCGCGACACGGTGGAGGAGAAGGTCGCGGAGTTGCAGCAGACGAAGCGCCAGCTGGCCGACGCCATCCTCAGCGCCGACACCGGCCTGGTGCGGACGCTCAAGGCCGAAGACCTCGAGCTGCTGCTGTCCTGACGAGCTGGCGCCCGCCTGTGCGAGCCCGGACGAGCTTCGGACGGCCGCCGCCGCGCTACAGTAACCGCATGAGTATCTCTACACCCCACGTCATCGCCGTCGCCATCGTCACACTCGTCACCAGCGCGGCGGCCGCCGCCGGGACGGTGACGCGCGTGGCCGTTTCGCCGGAACGGATTGCCGCCGGCGCCGCCGTGACGATCACCGTGAGCGGCACCAATCCGTGCGGCGCCGCGCAGATCACGTACGGCGACGGCGAAGCGGTGGTCTACGCGATCACCGGCCTTCCCTATCAGCAGCGTCACGTCTACGCCACGGCGGGCACGTACACGATTACCGGCAAGGGGCAGGGCAACTGCGACGGCGAGGTGACCACGACGGTGAGCGTCGCGCCGGCGCCGGCACCGCCGCCTCCGCCTCCGGCGCCACCGCAGGCGCCGCCCGCCGCTCCAGGGACGCAGATCACCGCCGTTGAACTGGCGCCGATGCCGGTGCGGATCGGCGAGCCGGTGACCATCAACGTCAAAGGGGCCGGCTCCTGCGTCTATGAAGTGCACTACGGCGACGGCAACGCGCAGGAAGTTACCGGCGAGCTGCCGCAGCAGTTCCGGCATGTCTACGCCAAGCCGGATAAGTACACGATCATTGTCAAGCCGTCGCCGCCCTGCACGGGGCGGTTCACGCAGCTGCTGGAGGTCGTCGCCTCGACGCCGCAGCAGGCGCGGATCACGCGGGTGCTGGTGTCGCCGTCGCCTGTCGATCCCGGGCAGCCAGTGGACATCACGGTCGAAGGCAGCGGCGCGTGCGGCTACACCATCGCGTTCGGCGACGGCAACGACGAGAAGCGGTCGGCGGCCCTGCCTGACCGGGTGCGGCATGTCTATCCGGCGTCGCGCATTTACACGGTGGTGGTGAAGGCTGCCGCGCCGTGCGCCGGCGCGGCGCGCGCCTTCGTTGACGTCACCGAGCAGCGCTAGCGAACCGGCATGGCCCGGGCCCGGAACGCTCCTTGCTGAGGTGGGCTGTGCGTCTTAAGGTAGAGCTGTCGCGCGAAGGGGTGGACATATGCTGAAGGTCGATTTGCATCTGCACACCGCCGAGGACCCCGAGGACGTGATCGTCCACAATGGCCGATTGCTGGTGGAAACGGCCCGGGAACGGGGCTTCGACGCCTTGGCGGTCACCCTGCACAACCGCCAGCTGGACGACCCGGACCTCACCGCGTATGCCGAGTCGCTTGGCATCACCCTGATCCCCGGGGTGGAAAGAACGGTCGAGGGCTGCCACGTTCTGTTGCTCAACTTTCCCCAGGCCGCGGCGGGTGTTCGCACCTTCGCGGATGTGGCGGCGCTCAAGAGCGGCTGCCCTGACGGAATCGTCATCGCACCCCATCCGTTCTTTCCCCACGTCTCGAGCCTCGGATCCCACCTGCAGGCGCACGCCGCCCTGTTCGATGCGGTGGAATGGAGCTACTTCTGGACGGGAGTGATCAACTTCAACACCCGGGCGGCGCGATGGGCCGAGGCGCACGGCAG
>JAYTEJ010000080.1:0-2562 GCA_043735365.1 Acidobacteriota bacterium | reverse complement strand
CTCGGTCGCGGCGGGGGACGGCCGCACGTCGAACGCCGTGATGCCGACGTTGGCGGCCGTCTCGAACACCGAGTGCACCACGACCTCGCCGGGCAGCCGCCGCGCCGTTGCGCCATCGGTGATGAAGTGGACCGTGCCGGCGCCGGCGAGCGCCGGCCACGCAGTCGGGTCGCCGCCCGATGGTGCGGCGCGGTCAATCGCCGCGTCGAGCAGCGCGGTGTCGGTCGTCGGTCCCTCGATCAGCCCGTCGGCGGTGGTCGCCAGGGCCACCGGGACGGCGGACTCGGCGGCGGCAATCCGCCGCGCTTCGGCGGCCGCCCGCTCCCATCGGGACTCGCCGCTGCCGGTCGCCGTCCGCATCGACCACGACGAGTCGAGGACGATGAGCACGCGTCCGCCCGACGTCGCCGGTGCCGCCGATCGCGGCGCCGGGCGCGCAATCGCGAGCGCGATCGCGGCCGCGATGAGGATGGCGAGCACGAGCGAGACCGCGCGCCGGATCCGCTCCCAGATCGTCAGCGCACGCGGCTCGTCGAGGACGCGTCGCCAGAGCAGCAGCGAGGCCACCAGCAGCCGCGGCGGTTTGAGGCGGCGCAGGAACAGCCACGCCGCCAGCCCCGCGGCGGCGGCGATCAGCGTCCACGCCTGCCACACCGCCATCGCCCCGAACGTCATGCCAGGAACCGTCCCTGGCGGAAGGCCTTCAGGATGATCTCCTCGAACGGCCGCTCGGCGTCGGCGCGCACGTAGCCGATGCCGTAGCGGCCGCAGAAGTGCTCGATCTCGCCGGCATGGGCCTGCCACGCCGCCGCGTAGGCGGCCGCCAGACGCGGCGTAACCTCGAACTCCCGCATCTCGCCGGTCTCGGTGTCGATCAGCTGTACCTCGCCGAACGTTCCGGGATCGCGATCGCGGGCCGAGGCGACGTGGACCACGAGCACGTCATGGCCGAGGGTGCGAAGAATCTTGAGGCCGGCCTCGAACCCTCCCGGATCGAGGAAGTCCGAGATGATGACCGTCAGGCCGGTCTGCCGCGGACGCGAGGCGAAGTCCTTGAACGCCTGCCGCAGATCGGTCGGCCCCGCGGCCTCGAGCCGCTCGAGCGTCTCGAAGACCCGGAAGATCCGGCCCTTGCCCCGGCCCGGGGTGCTCTCCTGGCGCAGGCTCCGTCCAAAGGGCAGCAGGGTGAGGCGGTCGAGGTGCGCCAGGCCGATGTAGCAGAGCGCCGCGGCGATGCGGCGCGCCATGTCGAATTTTGCCGGCTCGGCCATCGATCGGCTGGCGTCGATCATCAGGTAGATCGGCAGGTCGCGCTCTTCGTCGAACAGCCGCAGCAGCAGGCGGTTGAGACGCTTGTAGGCCTTCCAGTCGATGTGCCGGAAGTCGTCGCCGGGCGCATAGGGGCGATGGTCGGCGAACTCCAGCCCCCGCCCGCGCTTCGGCGTCAGCCGGTCGGCGCGGTTCTGGCCGGCGAAGGCGCGCTTGGAGACCACGTGGAGGTACTCCAGCTTCTTGAGGAAGTCGTCTTCGAACCGAAGCGCCATGGCAGGGACCGCAGGCTAACCAGGAAGACGCGTCACTCGGTGGCCACGCCGGCGAGCAGCTCCTCGACGATCGCGTCGGTGCTGACCTCGTCCGCCTCCCCCTCGAAGTTGAGCAGGATGCGGTGGCGCAGCGCCGGCAGCGCCACCGCACGGACGTCGTCGATGGCGACGAACGCCTGGCCGCGGTTGAGTGCCTGAATCTTTGCCGCGAGCACGATCGCCTGGGCGGAACGCGGGCTGGCGCCGTAGCGCACGTAGCGCGCGACCAGTGGGGTCGCATACGGCGAGGCCGGATGGGTCCCGAGCGCCAGGCGGATCGCATAGGCCTGCACCGGCCGCGCGATCGGCACCGACCGGCCGACCTGACGCATCTCCATGATCTGGGCGCCGTCGACCACACGGGTCACCCCCGTATCCGCGTCCCGCGTCGTCCGGTCGATGATCTCGTGCATCGCCGCCTCGGTCGGGTACTGGACTTTGAGCTTGAAGAAGAACCGATCGAGCTGCGCCTCGGGCAGGGGATAGGTGCCTTCCATTTCGAGCGGGTTCTGGGTCGCCAGCACGAGGAACGGCTGCTCGAGGCGGTAGGTGGTCTTGCCGACCGAGACGCTGACGTCCTGCATCGCCTCGAGCAGCGCCGACTGCGTCTTCGGCGTGGCGCGGTTGATTTCGTCGGCCAGGACGACGTTGGCGAAAATCGGCCCCGGCTGGAACTCGAAGAACGTCCCGCCGTGCGAGTGCTCCTGGATGATGTTGGTGCCGACGATGTCGGCCGGCATCAGGTCGGGGGTGAACTGGATGCGCGAGAACGTCAGGTGGAGGACGTCGGCGAGAGTGTGCACGAGGCTGGTCTTGCCGACCCCCGGGATGCCCTCGAGCAGCACGTGCCCGCCGGCCAGCAGGCTGGTGACCGTCAGGGTCACCACTTCTTCGTGGCCGACGATGCGGCGGCCGACCTCCTGGGTGATGCGGAGGAAACGGTCCCGGAACTGTTCGATCGCGTGCTCGACGGCGATGG
>JAYTEJ010000079.1:0-2051 GCA_043735365.1 Acidobacteriota bacterium | reverse complement strand
GCGGTCAACTTCGAGTCGCCGGACCTGGCGCGCGACAAGCTGTTCTTCGAGAACCTGACGCCGCTCTACCCGCAGGAGCGCTTCATCCTCGAGACCTCGCCCGACGCCCTCGCCGGGCGCGTCCTCGACCTGATGGCGCCGATCGGCAAGGGGCAGCGCGGCCTGATCGTCGCGCCGCCGCGCACCGGCAAGACCATGCTCCTCCAGAGCATCGCCCAGTCGGTGGCGAAGAATCACCCCGAGGTCTTCCTCATCGTCCTGCTCATCGACGAGCGGCCCGAGGAAGTCACCGACATGCAGCGCTCGGTCAATGGCGAGGTCATCTCCTCGACTTTCGACGAGCCCGCCGCCCGCCACGTTCAGGTGGCCGAGATGGTCATCGAGAAGGCCAAGCGCCTGGTCGAGCACAAGAAGCACGTCCTCATCCTCCTCGACTCGATCACCCGCCTCGCCCGCGCCTACAACTCGGTCAGCCCGCCGTCGGGCAAGGTGCTCTCGGGCGGCCTCGACTCGAACGCCCTGCAGAAGCCCAAGCGCTTCTTCGGCGCCGCCCGCAACATCGAGGAGGGTGGCTCGCTCACGATCATGGCCACCGCCCTCATCGACACCGGCTCGCGCATGGACGACGTCATCTTCGAGGAGTTCAAGGGCACCGGCAACATGGAGATCCACCTCGATCGGAAGCTCACCGACAAGCGGGTCTTCCCCTCGATCGACATGCAGAAGAGCGGCACCCGGAAAGAGGAGCTGCTGCTGCCGCGCGAGGACCTCAACCGCGTCTGGGTGCTGCGCAAGGTGCTCAACCCGCTCTCCGCGGTCGAGGCGATGGAACTGCTGCTCGACAAGATGGGCAAGACCAAGTCGAACCAGGACTTCCTGGCGTCGATGCAGAAAATGGGCTGACCGGGCACTCGGGGACCCCTTGGCAATGCTGAACCGGGACATCATCGTAGTCGGCGCCTCGGCCGGGGGCGTCGAGGCACTCAGCACCCTGGTCGCCGAGCTGCCGCCCTCGCTGCCGGCCTCCGTCTTCGTCGTCCTCCACGTTTCGCGCGGCCGCAGCGTGCTGCCGGAAATCCTGACGCGCGCGGGACGGCTGCCGGCGGTCCATCCGGCCGACGGCGACCCGATCGAGCGCGGCAGGATCTACGTCGCCCGCCCCGATCACCACCTGACGCTCAACCAGGGCCGCATCCGGATCATCCACGGCCCGACCGAGAACGGCTACCGGCCGGCGATCGATCCGATGTTCCGCTCGGCGGCGCGCGAGTTCGGGCCGCGGGTCATCGGCGTCGTCCTCACCGGCGCGCTGGACGACGGCACCGCGGGTCTGGCGGCGGTGAAGGAGGCCGGCGGCATCGCCATGGTTCAAGATCCGGACGAAGCGTTCGCGTCGAGCATGCCGCGCAGCGCCTGCGCCTTCGTCAAGGTCGATCACGTCCTGCCGGTGCGCGAGCTCGGGGCGATGCTGGTGCGGCTGGCGAGCGAAGAGCTGCCGCCGGGGGCTCCCGGCACCGGGCCGCACGTCAACGCCATCGAGACGGATCTCGGGCCGCCCAACATTGCCGTCGATGCCAGCGACCGGCCCGGCAAAGTGTCGGTCTTCACCTGTCCTGAGTGCCATGGCACGCTGTGGGAGTCGGAGGAGCGAGGCATCGTCCGGTTCCGGTGCCGCGTCGGCCACGTCTACTCCCCGGAGAGCATGCTCGAGGCGCAGACCGACTCGGTGGATCGAGCGCTGTGGGTGGCGCTGCGGTCGCTGGAGGAGCGAGCGGCGCTGACCCACCGGCTCTCCGAGCGGGCGCGCAGCCGCAATCACAACTGGGTGGCGAAGGCGTTCCAGGAGCGGGCGGCGGCGGCCGACGAGCACGCCGCGGTCATCCGCGATCTGCTGACCAACCGCATGTCTCTCCACGAAGCGCCGGAGGTGGTGACGGAGCCGGCGGCCGCGGTGCCGCAGGCCGGGAGCGACACCACCGATTGACGCTCAGGCGGCCTCAGCGGCCTCCTCCATGATCAGGACGACGCCGGAGATCTCCGGCGCGCCTGGG
>JAYTEJ010000078.1:0-4974 GCA_043735365.1 Acidobacteriota bacterium | reverse complement strand
CTGGTTGCCGTGGTGCGCACCGGTGGCGCGGGCGGCGGGCTCCAGCCGTTCACCACCGATCGCCGGGTGCTCCACGCCGCCATCGACGAGCTGCGCTGGAACGGCAGATCTCGCAACGGCGTCGAACCGTTCACGGCCGTCAACAGCTGGACGACGTTCAGCGGCGGCGGCCCGGCGCCAGGCAGCCCGGGAGCGGCAGTCCAGGGTTCGGGTGAAGGAGAGACGACGCTCGATCCCGCCGATTTCCAGGCGGTCGATCAGCTGCGATCGTCGATGTCCGCAGCCGGCACGCTGGGCGCGCTCAACCTCGTCATCCGCGGCACCCGCGAACTGCCGGGACGAAAGGCCGTCATCCTCGTCACCGAGGGCTTCCAGATGCTCGACCGGCTGGACGCTGCTCTACCGGAGAGCCGCACCAGGACCGCGCTCGACCGCGTCACCGAGCAGGCGACGCGCGCCGGCGTCGTCATCTACACGCTCGACGCTCGAGGCCTGCAGACCGGCGGACTGCTCGCGTCCGACAACATCAAGAACAGGGCGGAGGCGGGGATCCGTGATTTCAGCACCGATCGCACGACCTTCCGCCGCGACACGCAGGAAGGCATGGCCTACCTCGCCGAACAGACCGGCGGCTTTGCGGTGCTGAACACCAACGACCTCGGCTGGGGCCTCGGGAAGATCGCCGGCGACGTGCGCGACTACTACGTGATCGGCTACGACCCCGCGGAGGGCACCTTCGCGAAACCTGGACAGAAGCCGTCGATCCACAAGATCTCCATCACGACGACGCGTCCGGGGCTCAAGGTCAAGACGCGCAAGGAATTTCTTGGCATCAGCGATCCGCCGGATGTCGCCCTGCCGTCCACGCCGGCGCAGGCGCTCATCCGGGCGGCGACCTCGCCGTTCGGCGCCACCGCGATCGCGCTCCATGCCACCACGCTGCCCGGCTTTTCTCAGGAGAAGGGGACGTTCATCAGGGCGCTCTTGCACATCGACGCGAAGCCGCTGACGTTCGTGGACTCGGACGACGGCAAGAAGACGGCGTCGGTGGACGTGCTCGGCATGGTGTTCGATCAGGACGGCACCGAGGTCGCGCACCTCAGCACCGGCTTTGCGATGGGCATGAGCCGTGAAGCCGCGGACGCGGCGCGCGGCGACGGACTGGCCTACATGCTGCGCATCCCGATTCCGCGTCCGGGCGCCTACCAGGTTCGGTTCGCCGTGCGCGATCAGCACTCCGGCGCCCTCGGTTCAGCGGGCGAGTTCGTGGACGTCGGCAACATGGCCGCCGGGGAGTTCGCGCTCTCCGGCATCGTCCTGCGCGCCGACGCCGACGGCGGGTCAGGCGGGCTGACGGCTGAAGACGGGATTACGCTGACGCCGGCGCAGGCGCTGCGCGTCTACCATCCGGGGACGCGGCTGTCCTACGCCTATGAGATCTACAACGCCGATACCCCCGTCCTGGCGGCGACGAGCATCTGGTCGGGCAGCCGGAAGATCCTCTCCGCCCCGCCCGACACGCTGACGCCTCCGCCGGGAGACGGCAAGCGCTTTTCGGCCGTGGGCGGTTTCAAGCTGGGCGAGAAGCTGCCGCCTGGCGCCTATGTGCTGCAGATTGCCGCCACCAGGTCCGATCCGCGCGGCAAGGGTAATTCCGTCAGCGCCATTCAACGGATGGGCTTCGAAGTTCGCTGAATTTCTGGGCGCAATCACAACCTCGACGGTGGACGCATTCTTGCTACGTCGATGGTGATGTTCATTGCCCCATCGATTCGACGGACCGCCATCGCGCTTGGATTCGCGGCGCTCGCGGGGGCCTGTCACGGCTCCGATGCCAGCACTCCGGTCGCGCCTACGGCGGCCGCAGGAGCAACGCCGGCGATCGCCGCCCCGCGCATCTTCAAGGTGGCGACATGGAACATCCGCTCCGGTATGGGGATCCGGGGATTCACGACGACGTCCTGGAGCCACGAGACCCTCAACTGCACCGACCGCTCGAAGCCGCTCAACGCCTGGGGCATCGGTCTCCCGCAGGCTGAGCTCGGACGGATCAAGGACGACCCCGCCATCGTCGCCCTGGCCCTCCAGGAAGCCTGGAACTGCGGCAATCCCAACAATGTCAACGGCGTGATGGGATTCAAGACAGCGAGCGCTGAGCGTGAGGGGACCGCGCTGCTGGCGCGCTACGGCTTTTCAGGACCGATCAATTACCAGGAGATCGACCCCAAGGCGCATCAGTGGGTGATCGGCGGCGACGTCTGTCTCGACGCCGCCTGTTCGGCGACCATGCCAATCTTCTCCGGCCATTTCGGCTCGGTGCCGGACGACGAGATCCCGAACCAGGCGCAGCGCACCATCGACTTCCTGGCAGGGCAAGGCACGGCACGCGTCTTCATGGGCGACCTCAACGTCTACCAGTCCGATGCCTGGAATCCCAAGGTGCCGTGTACGGGAGACGATAATTCCGGCCGGATGCGCACTATCAGCATGATCGAAGGCGCCGGGTATACCGATGCGTGGAAGGCGACGCAGGGCGGCGAGGGCTGGACCGGCATGGCCAGCCGCCCCGGCTGCGGCTCGCCGCTCGGCAATCTCTTCAAGCGCATCGACTACGTCTACACCGCCGGTCTGCGCACGCTCTCCACCGACCGCTTCGCCCGCGCCGCGCCCGGCGCCGATTCCCCCTCCGACCACGTCGGCCTCATCGCCGAGCTCTCCACCGCCAAGTAGCCCCGACGCCAACGACTCCTTATGCCGGGATACCGGCGGCGCGCTCGAGGGGGGTGAGCCTGACAGCGGCTGCGGCGCGGCGCTCGCCGATCTGCTGCCGCCACATCGCGTAGTACAGCCCCTTCTGCTCGACCAGCTCCTCGTGGCGGCCGGTCTCGACAATGTGGCCGCGCTCGAGGACGTAGATGCGATCGGCGTGCAGGATGGTCGACAGGCGGTGCGCGATCAGCACCGTGATCGTATCCCCAGTCGAGGCGACGTCGCGGATGGTGTCGACGATCCCCTCCTCGGTGATCGAGTCGAGCGACGACGTCGCTTCGTCGAAGACCAGCAGGTGCGGGCGCCGCAGCAGCGCCCTGGCAATCGACAGCCGCTGCTTCTCTCCCCCCGACACCTTGACGCCACCCTCGCCGATGACGGTGTCGAGCCCGTGGTGCGCCCGGGCGAGGAGGTTGTCGCACGAGGCCCGGCGCAGCGCGTCGAGGCACTCTTCGTCCGACGCTCTGGGGCTGACAAACAGCAGGTTCTCGCGGATTGTGCCGGAGAAGAGCTGGGTGTCCTGGGTGACGAAACCGATACGCTCGCGCAGGCCGTCGAGATCGACCTCGTCGCTCGAGACGCCGTTGTAGAGAATTCGCCCCGACTGGGGCGGATACAGCCCCACCAGCAGCTTCACCAGCGTCGTCTTGCCGGCGCCCGAGGGGCCGACCAGCGCGATGGTCTCGCCCCGGCTGGCCGAGAATGAGATGTCGTTGATTGCCGGCGACGACGCCGACTGGTGCTGGAACTTGACGTGCTCGAAGGTCAGGCTGGTGAGGTCGGTGAGCGGTACCGGGTTGAGCGGCCGCGGCTCCCTGGGCATGCGCAGGATGTCCTGGTAGACGTTCAGCGACGCCTCGGTCTCGCGGTAGATGTTGATGATGTTGCCGAGCTCCTGGAGCGGCCCGAAGATGAAGAACGAATAGATGAACAGCGAGAAGAACTGCCCGACGGTGATGGCGCGCACGAAGATCAGGTAGAGCATCAGGAACATGATGGTAGTGCGCAGCAGGTTGACCGCGGTGCCCTGGATGAAGCTCAGGCTGCGCAGGTATTTCACCTTCTTCAGCTCGAGCCTCAGGATCTTGCCGGTGGTGGCGTTGAGGCGGGCGATCTCCTGGTGGCCGAGCCCCAGGCTCTTGACCAGCTCGATGTTGCGCAGCGACTCGGTGGTCGAGCCGGCGAGCGCCGTGGTCTCGGCGACGATCACCTTCTGGATCTGCTTGATGCGGCGGCTGAGTACGGAGCTGATGATCCCCAGGATCGGGACGGTGAGGAAGTAGACCGGCGCAATCAGCCAGTGGACGCTGAAGGCGTAGATCATCACGAAGATGATGCCGACGAGCGAGGTGAAGAGCACGTTGATCGACGTTGAGATCAGCCGCTCGACGTCGGTGCGCACCTTTTGCAGCCGCCCGAGCGTCTCGCCGCTGCGTTGGTCCTCGAAGACGGAGTAGGGCAGCTGCAGCGAGTGGCGGATGCCGTCCGAATAGAGCTCGGCCCCGAGCCGCTGGGTGATGACGTTGATGTAGTAGTCCTGGAAGTTCTTCGCCACCCGCGACACGAACGCGACCCCGACCGCCGCGCCGAGGAGCAGGCTGACCCCCTTGAAAAACTCGCGGGTGGTGTAGTCCTGGAACTTGGTGGCGTAGTTGTCGATGACGTGGCGGAAGATGAGCGGGTCGAGCAGCGAGAAGGTCTGGTTGATGGTCGCGAGTACCAGCGCCAGCGCGACCAGACGCCAGTAGTTGCGGAGGTAGGCGAAGAGGAGTTGCATGCCTGATTATCGCCGGATCCGCCCGCCGCCGGGGGCGGCGCGGTCAGGCCGCCGGCACGGGCTGCGTTTTCGGAGATGGCTTGCGGCCGCCAGCCGGCACCAGCTTGAGCCGCGGCAGGATGCGAGTCAGCGTGTCCATCATCTCGCGCACCATCCGCGGCACCCGGTCCGACCGCAGGTGCACCCACCCGGTCTCGCGCACCAGCGTCTGGCCGGTAATCCGTGCGACCCGCAGCGAGCCGCCGCGAATCTCCCGGGCGACCGACTGGAATGGGACGATGCTGATGCCGAGCCCCGAGGCGACCATCGACTTGATGATCTCGACGTTTTCGGTCTCGGCGACGACGCGCGGCTTGATGTTGGCGCGGATGAAGAACTCGTCGATCACCCGGCGGGTGTTCGAGCCCCCTTCGAAAAGGATGAAGGGC
>JAYTEJ010000077.1:0-4855 GCA_043735365.1 Acidobacteriota bacterium | reverse complement strand
GAGGCACATGCGCGTGGTCGCATGATGGCCGGTGCCGAAGCCCATCGACGGCTCGATGACGATGACGATGTCGCTGGCAGCGGGGGCGAGGGGAACATCCCACGGCGGCGCGACGACGATGCGCCCGGCGCGGATGGCGGTCAGGGCCGCCTGACTGCGACGCGCCCAGTCCTCGTCGTCCACATCGACAGCGGTGAGCGAGAGGAGGTGATCGCCGAGCGCGGCGTTGAGGGCGGACACGGCGTCGTCGCGCTGGGACGGCAGCCGGAAGAAAACCCGCCACTGGTCGCCGGCGTCGGCGTCGTGAATGGCGAGCGGCTCGAAGGGGTCGAGCGCGGCATAGAGGCGCTCGTGCAGGTCGTGCAGCGCCGCGGTGTCGGGTCCGGACGCGTAGTGCACGTCGAGCGCGGGATAGCTAGCCAAAGATGTCTTTGACGCGCTCGAAGAACGGCTTGCCCGCCGGATCGCCCTCGTCGTCCAGCTTCTCGTGCGGGAGCGTGCGCCCGAGTTCCTCGAGCAGCTGTCGCTGTTCCTTGGTGAGCTTCTTCGGGACGGCAACGCGCGCAATTACGTGCAGGTCGCCATGGCCGCGGCCGCTGACGTGCGGCATGCCCTTGCCGCGGAGCTTGAAGCGCGTCCCGGCCTGCGTCCCGGCCGGGACGTGGACCTCCTCGCGGCCGTCGAGCGTCGGCACCTTGACCGAGCCGCCGAGCGCGAGCGTCGGGAAACTCATCGGCATCTCGCAGTAGAGGTCGTCCTCCTCGCGATGGAAGAACGAATGCTCCTGGACGTGGACGACCACGTAGAGGTCGCCGGGAGGGCCTCCGGCAGAGCCGTGCTCCCCCTCGCCGTAGAGACGGAGCCGCTGCCCGGTGGCGATCCCCGCCGGGATCTTCACCGTCAGCTTGCGCTCGCGCCCCACCCGTCCGGCGCCACGGCAGGTCTGGCACGGCCTGGCGATGGTCTTGCCGGTACCGCGGCAGTTGCCGCAGGGCCGCGCCACCGTCAGGAACCCCTGCTGATAGCGCAGCTGGCCGCTGCCTTTGCACTGGCTGCAGGTCTCGGCGGTGGTCCCTTCGGCGGCGCCGGATCCCTTGCAGGTTTCGCAGGTCTCCTCGCGGGGAATCTGGATGCTGGTCTCGGTGCCGGTGGCGGACTCCTCGAACGAGATCTCGAGGTCGTAGCGCAGGTCGGCGCCGCGCTGCGGGCCGCCGCGGCGGCGGCGCTGGCCGAAGATGTCCCCGAGGCCGAAGACGTCGCCGAGGCCCGAGAAGATGTCGGAGAAGTCGTTGAAGATGGTCGGGTCGACCCCGCCGCCGCTGCCGCTGACGCCGGCGTGCCCGAAGCGATCGTAGAGCCCGCGCTTCTGCGCGTCGGCGAGGACCGCATAGGCCTCGGCCGCTTCCTTGAACGCTTCCTCGGCCTTCTTGTCGCCGGGGTTGCGGTCGGGATGATATTTCAGCGCCAGCTTGCGATACGCGCTCTTGATCTGCTGGTCGGCGGCGCCGCGCTCGACGCCGAGGACCTCATAGTAATCCCGCTTCGCCACGCTGCTCACCCCTTGGCCACCTTTACCATGGACGGCCGCAGCAGCCGGTCACCCAGCATGTATCCGCGGCGGAACTCCTCGAGGATCTCGCCGTCGCGCCGGCCGTCGGCCGGATCGTGGGCAACCGCCTGATGGTAATAGGGATCGAAATCGGCGCCCAGCACCTCGATGGCGCGGACCCCGCGCTTGCGCAGGATGTCGCCGAGCTGGCGATGAATGATCTCGACGCCGCGCCGGTAGGCTTCCGCCGACTCGCCGACGGCGTCGGCCTTGAGCGCCCGGTCGAGGTCGTCCATCAGCGGCAGCAGCTCTTCGAGCATGCTCGCGGCCGCGGCATCGGCGAGCGTCTGGCGCTCGCGCTCGACGCGCTTGCGGTAATTGTCGAACTCCGCCTGCTTGCGCAGCAGCAGGTCGTAGTACTCGTCGCGCTGGCGGCGGGGGTCAGCGGCGTCGGGCTCCGCGGGCCGAGCTGCCTCGTCGGCCCCCGCATTCGGGTCGTTGATGGGTTCGTTGTCCACGGAAAAAAACCTAAAACGGATTTGATTGCAGTCGGGTGATGGCTCGCGACAGGCTCTCCACGGCGTTGATGGCGCGTGAATAGCGCATGCGGGTCGGCCCGATGACCCCGACCGCACCGGTGTTGTGGCCGTCGGAATAAGTGGAGACCACCAGGCTGAAGTGCTGGAGGTCGGGCGTCGTATGTTCGGATCCAATCACGATGGTCATGCCGTCGCCGCTGATGTAGTCGTCGAGCAGCCGCACCAGCCGCGCCTTCTCCTCGATCATCCGCAGCAGCGTCCGCAGCGTCGAGAGCGTCAGCTCCGGATCCTCCCCGACGACGTCGTCGAGCAGCAGCGACGTGCCCTGGATGAAGACGGTCGGCTCGATGGCGATGTCCTCGAAGGTGGTGCTCGCCAGCCGCAGCGCCCGCGACATCAGCTCGTCGTAGAGCGTCCGCTCCTCGCTGAGGCGGTCGAGGACGGCGCGGCGGACGTCGAGCAGCGATCGCCCCTTGAACTCCTGGTTGAGGTAGTTGGCCGCCTGCTGGAGCTCGCCGGGGGCGTATTCCTCCGACGGCGTCACGACCTTGTGGGTCACGTGTCCGCCGGCGGCGACCACTACGACCAGCAGCTTGCCGCCGTCGAGCGGCACGAAATCGAGCCGCTCGAGCGTGGTCAGATCGGCGGCGGGGGAGATGGCGAACCCGACCTGATGCGAGGCCCTGGCCACTTCGTGCGAGACGTGCGAGAGCATGTCCCCCACGGTGCCGGCACGCCGCAGCCGGGCCTCGACCTGGGGCGCGGGGCGGGACGACGACTTGCGTTCGGCGAGCAGCTGATCGACGTAGATGCGGTAGCCCTGGTCGGTCGGGACCCGCCCGGCCGAGGTGTGAGGTTGACGGACGTAGCCTTGGTCTTCCAGCCGGGCCATGACACTGCGCAGTGTGGCGGACGAGACCCCGAACCCTCGGCTGGCCAGCCAGAGGGAGGAAACCGGCTCCCCCTGCTCGATGTAGGCCTGCACCAGGACTCCGAGAATCCGCCTATCTCGTTCCGGCAATTCAGGATGGCGTATCATGGCTGTTTAGCAGTCTCCTGATGAGAGTGCTAGGTAGATTATACATGTATCGGGCCGTTCGCGTCCAAGTCTCCTGGATTCCGTCAAATGCCGGCGCGTGCCGACAGCTCGAGCGCCGCATACCGGGCGTCCGCGGCGATGGCTGAGGCGTCTAGCTCGAGCAGGCGGAAACGGTCGACCAGGACCGTGCCGTCCACCATGGTGAGCCTGACGTCGGAGCCGCGGGCGGCGTAGGCCAGCGTCGACCAGGGGTCGCGGTCCGGAGCGAGGTGGGGCCGGTCGCGCTCGACGACGATCAGGTCGGCGCGCTTGCCGGGCTCGATCGAGCCAATCTCCTCGTCGAGTCCCAGGGCCCGCGCCCCTTCGCGGGTCGCCATCCACAGCCCGTCGCGCGCGGTCAGGGCGCCGGGGGCGTGACGCACGGCCTGCAGGCCCAGGGCGAGGCGAATCTCCTCGAACATGTCGAGCCGGTTGTTGCAGGCGGCGCCGTCGGCCCCGAGCGACACCGAAATACCGCGGGCCCGCATCTCCACGACTGGCGCCACCCCCGACCCGAGCTTGAGGTTGGATCCCGGGCAGTGCATGACCTTGACGTCGCGCTCCGCGAGTAGCGCCTGCTCCCGTTCGCTGACCCAGACGCAATGCGCCGCGCACAGTCGCGGCGTCGCCAGGCCGGTGTCCGCCAGATACTCCAGGTTCGAAAAGCCGCCCGACAGCCGCCGGACGACGTCGACTTCGTCGCGCGACTCCGACGCGTGGGTGTGGACGAGGGCATGGTGGCGGCCCGACAGGCTGGCCACGGCCTCGAGCAGCTCCCGCGAGCAGGAGACCGCGAACCGGGGGGCGAACGCCGCGTGCAGGCGTCCGCCGGCCGCGCCATCCCAGCGCTGCCTGATCGCGAGACTTTCATCGATCGAGGCGGTGGTCTGTTCGCGCAGGCGGCCCGGGACGTCAGCGTCGAGGTCCATCATGCACTTGCCGACGACCGCCCGCATGCCGGCGGCGTCCAGTGCCTCGAACACCACATCGGTGTCGTGCACGGTTTCCATGGTCAGCACGGTCGTGGTGCCGGAGAGGAGCAGTTCCGAGGCGGCGAGCATCGCCGAGGCGCGGAGCGTCGCCGGCGTGTGCGCGGCTTCAAGCGGCCAGACGCGCCGGCGCAGCCACTCGAGCAGCGGCATGTCGTCCGCCGAGCCGCGAAACAGCGTCTGGCAGAGATGGATGTGGGTCTGGATGAAGCCGGGGAGGAGGTAGCCGCCGCCGGCATCGATGACGGCGTGCTGACCCGTTGCGGGCTCCGGCCCGACCGAGACGATCCGTCCGTCGCGCACCAGCACCGCGCCGTCGCGGATGTCGAGCCGATCGTTCATGGTGACGATCGTGGCGTTGCGGATGAGCGTCGCGGGGCGGTCGCGCGGCACGGGGCGGGCTACGGGCGCTTCATCGCCAGCGCCGAAGTGTCGGCGCCGCGGCGCACGGCAATGAGCTCGGCGAGGATGCTGATGGCGATCTCCGCGGGGGTGACAGCGCCGATGTCGAGGCCGATTGGCGCATGGATATGGCCGAGCCTGTCCTCGGTGAAGCCCTCTTCTCGGAGGGCGTCGTAGATGCGCACCACCTTGGCGCGGCTGCCGATCAGCCCGAGGTAGCGAACCTCGCGCGGCGCCAGCGCGCGCACGGCGTCGAGGTCGTTCTGGTGGCCGCGGGTCACGATCGCGACATAGGCCG
>JAYTEJ010000076.1:0-8372 GCA_043735365.1 Acidobacteriota bacterium | reverse complement strand
GGCTGGCGCCGACGCTGATCTTCAGCCCGCTCGGGCTCGTCAACGGCACCGCCTCGGTGGGTTACCGCCACTTCGACGGTCTCGACGCGTCGCTGCCGGATTACTCCGGGCTGGTGGCGTCGGGCTCGGTCGGCATCCTCTTCGTCGGCCGCTACAAGCTCGACACCACGTTCACCCGGGACGTGCGCTATTCCTACGAGGAAGCGCTCCCGTATTACCTGGTCGATGCGGCGCGCGCCACGCTGGCGGCACAGGCCATCGGCCTGCTGGAACTGCGCGTCCTCGCCGGACGGGAGTCGATGGACTACCGGGTGGCGGGCATGCCGGCGCTGCCGTCCGCCCAGCCCGGCCGCGATCTCGTGACCAGCTACGGCGCCGGCGTCGGCTACCGGGTCAGCGATCGCGCCCGGATCGTTCTCGACGTCGAACGGCTCCACCGCGGGTCGACGCGGGATCTGTCACGGGAATATTCCAACCATCGCGTCATGGCGAGTCTGGTGTGGGGAGCGGTGAATCGATGACGACTTTGCTGATACTGCTGATGTTCTGGGGTCAGGGCCAGGCCCCTGCCGGCCGCGCCGAGGCCCCGCCTCCAGCCGCGGTCGAGGCCGACGACTACGTGGTCGGCCCGCAGGACGTCCTCAACCTCACCGTCTTCAACGACGACTCGCTGTCGCGGCCGGCGCTGGTCGTCGACAGCGACGGCACCATCGACTGTCCCTATGTCGGCCGCCAGCAGGTGGCGGGGATGACGACGCGGCAGATCGAAGAGATGCTGAGGCGGGCGCTGGGCCTGCGGCGGGACGCGCAGGGGAAGGTGATTGGCGGCTACCTCACCAACCCGAACCTCAACGTCGCGGTCAAGGAGTTCCGGAGCCAGCGTGTCAACGTCATGGGCGCCGTCAGGAGCCCCGGCTACGTCGAGCTGCAGGGGGACCCGACGCTGACCCGGGCGCTGACCCAGGCCGGCTACCCGACCGCCGAGTCGGGCTCCTACGTCCAGATTTCGCACGAGGCCCCGAAGCCCGGCGCCATCGTCTCCGGCACGGCGCCGACGGAGCAGCGGATCCTGCGCAAGGAGATCGAGAGCGGCCGGGCGAGCCGCATCCGGCTGCGGCCCGGCGACGCCATCTTCGTGCCCCCGGCGGACAAGTTCTTCATCAGCGGCGAGGTCAAGTCGGTCGGACAGCTGGTGCTGAGCCAGGAGACCACCGTCCAGCAGGCGATCATCATGGCCGGCGGCCTGACCGACCGCGCCAACGGCAACCGCGTCCGCATCCGGCGAACGGCGAACGGCAAGACGGTCGAGATCAAGGCCAAGGATTCCACCATCGTCCTGCCGGGCGACACGATTGTCGTCGGGCGGCGCATCTTCTGAAGATGGGACCGCAGGCCGTGCGCGTGCTCCACGTCTGTGCCGGCAACCTCTACGGCGGCGTCGAGCGCATCGTGGCCGAGTGCGCCATCGATCGGGCGCTCTGCCCGACGATGACGCCGGCGTTCGCGATTGCCTTCGAGGGGCGCCTGGCCGGGGAGATTGCCGGCGCCGGCGCGGTCATGACCACGATCGGGGCGGCGCGCGCCAGCCGCCCCTGGACCATAGTCCAGGCCCGGCGGCGCCTCGATCGCCTCCTGCGCCGCGATCCGGTTGACGCTGTCGTCTGCCATTCCTCCTGGGCGTTCGGCCTGACCGCACCGGTGGTGCGGAAGGCGGGATGCCGTCTCGTGCTGTGGCTCCACGACCGCGTCTCGGGCGCGACGTGGCCGGAGCGCTGGGCCGGCCGGACCCGCCCTGACGTGATTGTCGCCAACAGCCGCTTCACCGCCGCGAGCCTGCCGGCACTCTACCCGCAGTCGACGCCGGTCGTGGTCTACGCACCAGTGCGGGCCGAGCCCGACGACGGCGCCAGGGCGGCGCTGCGATCGTCGCTCGGCGTTGCCGACGGGACGCCGGTGGTGCTGATGGCCAGTCGGTTCGAGCCGTGGAAGGGGCACCGCGAGCTGATCGATGCGCTGGCGCAGGTCAGCGAGCCCTGGCAGCTGTGGATCGCCGGGGGGGCGCAGCGCGCCGCCGAGCAGCGGCTCGAGCGCGACATCCGGGCCCGCGCCTCCGCCTCCGGCGCGGCGCCGCGCATCCGGTTTCTCGGCGAGCGCCGGGATGTCGGCGCCTGCATGCGCGCGGCCGACGTCCACTGCCAGCCGAACAGCGGCCCCGAGCCCTTCGGTCTGGCCTTCGTCGAGGCGCTCTACGCGGGGCTGCCGGTGGTCACCACCGCGATGGGGGGAGCGCTGGAGATCGTGACGCCCGACTGCGGCGTCCTCGTGCCTCCCGGCGACAGCGATGCTCTGACGGCGGCCCTCCGCGGCCTGATCGTCGATCGCCAGGCGCGGCTGCGGCTCGGAGCCGGCGGGCCTGCCCGCGCGGCCACGCTCTGCGACCCGGCCCGTCAACTGAGCGCGCTGGCCGGAGTGCTTGGCGGCATGCCCGCGGTGGCCGCGTGAGCGTCAGCACTGCCCGCGCCGGCGATCTCGATGCGCGCGCGCGCCAGAGCCTGGGCATCAGCGGCGAGGCGATTTACCGGACGGCGGCCGCCGTGCTGGCCGATCGCGGCGCCGCCGGCACTGTTGCCGACATCGGCTGCGGCACCGGCAACCTGCGGCGCTACCTGGGCGCCGCCTTCACGCGCTGCATCGGCGTGGACGCGGTACGCTACGAGGGGCTGCCAGGCGACGTCGAGTTCGTGGCCGCCGACCTCGACCGGCTGCCGCTGCCGCTGCCCGATCGGGCCGTCGACGTCGCTGCCGCAGTCGAAGTGGTCGAGCATCTCGAGAACCCGCGGGCGTTCTGCCGCGAGCTGGCGCGGATCACCCGGCCCGGAGGCTGGGTCGTCGTCACCACCCCCAACCAGCTGAGTGTGCTCAGCCTGCTGACGCTCGTCACCAGGCGCCGCTTTTCCGCGTTCCAGGACGCCTCGTATCCCGCCCACCTCACGGCGCTCCTCGAGATCGATCTGCGCCGCATCGCCGCGGAGACCGGCTTGGAGGCCGTCGAGGTGCGCTATACCGGCGAGGGGCGGATGCCCGGCAGCGCGCGCCACTATCCGGCCGCGGCCTCGGCGCGCTTTCCGCGCGGCCTGTCGGACAACGTCGTGCTGATCGGGCGGACCCGTGGCTGATCGCCGCCCGCCGCTTCCGGTGCGCCTGTTCGCCGCCGTCGTTCCCCGGCTGCCGCTCGGTCGCTACTGGGCGGTCAGCCAGCTGCGCCGCCTGCGGGCTGCGCCCTTCATGATGCCGCTGCCGCCGCGCCTCGGCGGCTTCGTCTACACCTGCGACCCGCGCGACTCGGTCGCGCGCGAGGTCTGCTATACGGGCGGGTACGAGCCGCAGGAGACCGCGCTTGCCGGGCGCATCCTCGGCGCCGGCGACGTCTTCGTGGACGTCGGCGCGAACTGGGGTTACTTCTCGCTGGCCGCGGCGCACTGGGTCGGCCCCGGCGGGCGAGTGGTCGCGTTCGAGCCGGAGCCGCGGCTCTATCGTCTGCTCACCGCCAACCTCGAGGCCAACCGTCTGGTCACGGTGGTCGCCCATCAGGCCGCGGTCGCGGCCGGCAGCGGCCGGCTGGCCTTCGCGGCCTTCAGCGCCGAGGACGGAAACTGGGGCGTGTCGCGGGCGATCGCGGGCGGCGCGGCGGCCGATTTCGACTGCGACGCGATCGCGCTCGATGCCGCGCTCGATGCCGACGGCGTCGCTGACGTGCAGCTCGTGAAGATCGACGTCGAAGGCGGCGAGGCCGGGGTGCTCGCCGGCATGGCCCGCGGCCTGGCGCGGGGGCGCTATCGCCACCTGCTGCTCGAATGCCACCCGTTGCTGCTGGCGGCGCGCGGCGAGTCGGCGCGCGGCTGCATCGAGCCGCTGCTCGCGGCCGGGTACCGGGTCTGGCTCATCGACCATTCGCCAGCGGCGCATCGCCGCGCCGCGGCCGGGACGGTGACGCCGGCCAGCCTGCTGCGCCCCTACGCGGCCGGCGCGGCGCTCGAGGCCTGGCCTCACCTCCTGGCGCTGGCGCCCGGCGTGCCGGAGCTGGCGTGATGCGCGTCGCCTTCATCAGCGTGTCCGATCAGTCCGGGGGCTCCGAAGCGATGCTGCTGCAGACCGCCGCGGAACTGGGACGATCGCATCCGGACTGGGATCGCCAGCTGCTTCTCCCGGGCCCGGGCCCCCTCGGCGCGGCGGCGCGCGACCTCGGCATCGGCGTCACCGTGCTGCCGATGCCGGCCTCGCTGGCGCGGCTCGGAGAGTCCGGCCTCGGCCGGGCGACGCGCGGAGGCGCGGCGGTGCGGCTGCTGCGCGCCGCGCTCGATCTGCCGGCCTTCGAGCGCCGGCTGCGAGGGGTGCTGTCGCGGTTGCGGCCCGACGTCGTGCACAGCAACGGTTTCAAGGCGCACATCCTCGCGGCGCGGGTGCGCGGCGCCGCGCCGGGCCTCGTCTGGCACATGCACGAGTACATCGGCGGACGTCCGCTCACCACCCGCCTGCTGCGCCGCCACGCGGCGCGCTGTTCGGTCGTTGTCGCCAACTCCGAAAGCGTGGCCGCCGACGTGCGCGCGATCCTCGGCCCGCAGGCCGACGTGCGGGTCATCTACAACGCCGTCGACCTGGCCCGGTTCGATCCCCTCGGCGCGGCCGCCGATCTCGACGCGCTGTCCGGGCTCGAGCCGGCCGCCGCCGGCACGGTACGGGTCGGCCTGGTCGCGACCTTCAGCCGCTGGAAGGGACACGACACCTTCTTCCGCGCCCTGGCCCTGCTGCCGCCCTCGGTGCGGGTGCGGGCGTATGTGGTCGGCGGCGCGCTCTACGACACCGCGGGCAGCCAGTACTCGCTCGAGGAGCTTCGCGGGCTGGCGGCGGCGCACGGCGTCGCCGGCCGCGTCGGCTTCACCGGCTTCGTGACCGACGCCGACCGCGTGATGCGGGCGCTCGACGTCGTGGTGCACGCGAGCACGACGCCGGAGCCGTTCGGTCTCGTCATCGCCGAGGGCATGGCGTGCGGCCGCGCGGTGATCACCAGCGCGGCCGGCGGCGCCGCGGAACTGGTCCGCGACGGTCAGGATGCCTTGACCCACACGTCCGGCGATGCCGCCGGCCTGGCCGCGGCCATCCGCGTGCTGGCCGAGGATGCCCCGCTTCGGCAGCGCCTCGGGCAGGACGCGCACCTGGTGGCGATGCGCCGCTTCGATGCCCGCCGGCTCGCGGCGCAGTTCGCCGACGTCTACGCCGCGGCCGCCGCCCCGCGGGGGCTCCAGAGATGAACAGCATGGCTTCCGTGGCGGCCCGCGCGCTGCCGCCGGCCGTGGCCGCGCCGGCGGCGGCCCCGGCCGCGGTCCGCTGGGGTTTTCCCGAGCTCTTCGTCATCAGCCAGACGGCGCTGCCGGCGCTGCTCTACCTGCCAGGCAGCCAGGCGATCCGCCTGCCGATCAGGTTCTCGGCGTTCGGCATCAGCCTGGCGGCGTTCGCATGGTGGCTGCTGCAGTCGCACGAGCGTCCGCCGGCGCATCGCACCCAGCCATGGGTGATCGCGGTCATGGGGCTGATGGCGGTCATGCTCTCGAGCCCGTACACCGGCTCGCTCATGGGCGGGCTGGCGCACATGATGGTCTACTTCGCGGTGATCGCGCCGCTGTTCTGGGCGCCGGTGTTCGTCCGTACCCCCGAGCACCTGGCGCGGCTGCTCGGCATCCTGCTGATCTGCAGCGGCATCAACTCGATGGTCGGCGTGCTTCAGGTCTACGACCCCGCCCGCTTCATGCCGGCTGAGCTCTCGCGCGTCGTCACCGAAGGGGCGTTCGGCCTGGGCGCCGTCACCTACGACGGACCGAACGGCCGGATGATCATCCGGCCGCCGGGCCTGTTCGACACCCCCGGCGCGGTCGCCGGTCCGGGCATGTTCGCGGCGCTGCTCGGCGTCATCTTCGGACTCAGTCCGATCGCCGCCTGGAAGCGCGCGGGGTCGTTTGCGTTTGCCGGGGCCGGCATTGCCGCCATCTACCTGAGCCAGGTGCGCATCAGCCTGGTGGTGACGCTGCTGATGTTCGGCATCTATGCGGTCACGCTGGTGATGCAGCGCCGCGCCGCCAAGGCCACGGCCTTCGCGCTGCTGGCCGGCGGCATTGTCGCCGCCAGCTTCGTCGGCGCCATCACTCTCGGCGGCTCGAGCATCCTGACGCGCTTCATGACGCTGTTTGCCGAGGATCCGCTGGCGGTCTACTACCGCGCCCGCGGCGTCCAGCTCGACATCACCTTCAGCCAGCTGCTCTTCGACTATCCGCTCGGCGCCGGGCTGGGGCGCTGGGGCATGGCGGCCGCCTATTTCGGCACGCCCGGGCTGCCGGGCATCTGGGCGGAGATCCAGATCACCGGCTGGATGATCGACGGCGGCATCCTGATGCTGGTGTTCTACCTCGGCGCGCTCCTCGCCACCGCGCGGAGCGAATACCGGCTGGCGCTGCAGACCCGCTACCCCCGCATCGCGGTCTGCGCCGGCGTCGTCTTCTCGGCGAATCTCGGCATCGCGGCGATGATTTTCAGCTTCACGCCTTTCGTCACCCAGATCGGGATTCAGTACTGGTTCCTCGCGGGAGCGCTCCACGGCGTCGCCTGTCATTACCGGCTGAACGAGGCATGACGGAGTGGCTGCTGATTGCCGGCGACTTCACGCCACTTGGCGGCATGGACCGGGCGAACCATGCGCTGGCGCGGCACCTCGCCGGGCAGCGGCCGGCCTCGGTTCATCTTGTCGGTCATCGCATCTGGCCGGACCTGCTCGACAACCCGCGGGTCCAGGCGACCCGCGTCCCGCGTCCGCTCGGATCGCACCTGCTCGGCGTGCCGCTGCTGGCGTGGGCGGGCGCGCGCGCCGCGGCGCGGCTGCGGCCGACGCATGTCGTGGCCAACGGCGGCAACGCCGACACCGGTGACGTCAGCTGGGTGCATTACGTCCACGCGGCGCACTGCCCGCAGGCGCGCGGGCTGCGCCGCGGACTGCAGACGCGCGCCGCCCATGCCCATTACCTGCGCAGCGAGCGCCGCTGCCTGGCGCGCGCGCGGCTCGTCATCTGCAACAGCGAACGCACCGCCGCCGACGTCCGCGATCGCCTCGGCGTCGATCCGGCGAAGCTCCGCGTCGTCTACTACGGCTCCGATGCCGACAACTTTGCCGCGATCACGAACGACCAGCGCGCGGCGCTGAAGCGCGAGCTGGGCTGGCCCGCCGATCGTCCCGTGGTGCTCTTCGTCGGCGCCCTCGGGGATCGCCGGAAAGGATTCGACCGGCTGTTCGACGCGTGGGTGCGGCTCTGCCGCGAGCCCGGCTGGGACGGTGACTTGACGGTGACCGGGGAAGGGGCCGAGCTGCCGCGCTGGCGGCGGCTGGCGGCTGAGCTCGGTATCGGGGACCGGCTCAGGTTTCTGGGGTTCCGAGCCGATATCTCCCGCGTGATGGGTGCCGCCGACGTTCTCGTGCACCCGGCGCGCTACGAGGCCTACGGCCTCGGCGTCCACGAAGCCATCTGCCGCGGCATCCCCGCCCTCGTCTCCGCCTCGGCGGGGATCGCCGAGCTGTATCCGGCGTCGGCCGGCGACCTGCTGATAGACGACGTGGAGGACGTGGCGGAGATTGCCGATCGCCTGCGCCGCTGGCGCGCGGATCCCGCGTCGGCGGCGGCGCGGATGCAGCCGCTGTCGGAGCGGCTGCGGGCGCGCAGCTGGGATCACATGGGCCAGGAGATCGTGCGGGTCGTGACGGCGTGACGACGATCGCGGCCGGCGGGTTCGCGGCGCTCGAGAGCTGCCAGATCTGCGGATCCCGGGCGCTCGCGCCGGTCCACGAACTGATCTTCGATCTGGCGATCTACGAGACGCAGGATCCGGATCTCGCGGCCTACACCGGCGCCCGGCTCGAGCTGCTGCGGTGCGCGGGCTGCGGCTTCGCCCAGCCGGCGGCGCTGCCCGTCCTGCCGCGGTTCTTCGATCGCCTCTACGACCAGCGATGGTCCGAGGACTGGATTCGCAGCGAGTTCGAGGCCGGCTACAAGGACGCGATCTTTCGCGGCATCCTCGGAGCGCTCGAGGCACGGCTGGCGCCTTCGCGGCGCCGGCTGCTGGACGTCGGGGCGCACGCCGGGCGATTCATCGCCTTCGCGCAGGCGCGGGGATGGCGCGCCGAGGGGCTCGAGCTCAATCCGCAGACCGCTGCCTATGCCGCCTCCCGCACCGGCGCCGGCGTCCGGCAGCTCAACGTGCATCAGGTCGGCATCGACACCGCGGACTACGACGCCATCACCCTGACCGACGTGCTGGAACACGTGCCGGATCCG
>JAYTEJ010000075.1:0-2233 GCA_043735365.1 Acidobacteriota bacterium | reverse complement strand
GGTGGCGTTGCGGCGAAACAGCGCGCGGATTCGGGCGATGGCGAGCCGGAGCATCGTGGCCTCCTGCGTATCTAGCTGCTCAGCACCTGGGCGACGGCGGTCGTGAGCCTGCGCCAGCTCGCCCGCTCGGCGTCGAGCTGGGCTCGGCCCGTTTTCGTCAGCTTGTAGAAGCGGGCGCGGCGGCCGCTGTCGGTCATCGACCACGACGACACCAGCCAGCCGCGGCGCTCCATGCGGTACAAGGCTGGATAGAGCGAGCCCTCTTCGACGGTGAGGACCTCTTTCGACAGGCGCTCGAGCCGGGTGGCGATGCCGTAGCCATGCAGAGGGCTATCCTCGAGCACCTTGAGGGTGAGCATGTCGAGCGTGCCGTGCAGCTGATCGCTGTTCGTGGGCGGTGGCATACCTAGAACGTCTGATGGTTAGAGAGTCTAGGACAGAACGACTCGGACGTCCAGTCCGGGCGATGCTCCTTTTCGGGTTGGACGGTGCGCCTGGGCGTAGAATGCTGCCCGGCGGGGCAGTCGGGTCACTGATGGGCAGGACGAGGAGAAAGGTCGAACCATGCGCGGGTATCTTCCGGGACTGATCCTTCCCGTTTTCCTGCTGGGCGCGTGGGGCGCGCAGCCGAAGCCGGCACCGGCCAGCCAGCGCCGGCCCAACATCCTGTTCATCCTTCCGGACCAACTGCGCGCGCAGTCTCTCGGCTACCTGGGGAACCAGGATGTCAGGACGCCCAACATCGACCGGCTGGCGGCCGAGGGCCTGACGTTCGCCCAGACGTTCGCCAACACCCCGGTGTGCTGTCCGGCGCGCGCCAACCTGCTGACCGGCAAATACGCCCACCGCAACGGCATGGTCGCCAACGATCTGCGTCTGCGCGAGGCGGAAACCACGCTCGCGGAATTGCTCGCGGAGGCTGGCTACCAGACCGGCTTCATCGGCAAGTGGCACCTCGACGGCGGGCCGCGCGAGCCCGGATACGTGCCGCCGGGCGCACGGCGTCAGGGCTTCGACTTCTGGGCGGCGACCGAGTGTTCGCATCGCCATTTCGCCAATCATTACTTCCGCGACGATCCAACGCCAATCGAGTTCGGAAAGTACGAAGCGGAGGGATGGGCCGACATCGCCGTTGAATTCCTGCGCGCCCGGGCCGCCGGACCGCAGCCGTTCTTCCTGATGCTCCAGACCGGGCCGCCGCACGACCCCTACAAAGCGCCCCCACAATACGAAGCGATGTACGACGCCGCGGCGTTGACGATGCGCCCGAACTGGATCGAAGGCACCACCATGGGCAGCCGTCAGGACATCGCGTCCTACTATGCACAGATCACGGCCGTGGACGACCAGCTCGGTCGGGTGCTGCGGACGCTGAAAGACCTGCATCTCGAAGAGGACACGATTGTCGTCTTCACCTCGGACCACGGCGACATGCTGGGGTCGCAGGGCCTGCGGCTGAAGCGCAAGCCGTGGGAGGAATCGATTCGCGTGCCGGGCATCATCCGCTATCCCCGCCGGATCGCGGCGGGACGGCGGACTGACGCCATTCTGACCCACGTCGATCTGGCGCCGACACTGCTCAGCCTCGCCGGGTTGACACCGCCCCGCGCCATGCAGGGAACCGATCTCGCGGGTGTCGTGCTCGGGCAGACCGAGACCGCGCCCGATTCGGCCTACCTCCAGATCTTCGGCCCCTACGACGGCGACGAGACGGCCGCTGGATGGCGCGGCGTCCGCACGGCGCGCTACATCTACGCCCGCCGCCGGGCCGAGCCGTGGGTGCTCTACGACCTGGAGAAGGACCCTTACGAACAACACAACCTGGCGGCCGATCCGGCCTCACGCGCGCTGCGCGCGGAGATGGAGCAGAGACTGACGGCGTGGATGAAGCGGACCGGCGATTCCTGGAGCTACGACTGGACCGAAAAAGTCGAAGACAAGGGACGGCTCTACAATCACGAGGCTTTCTACACCGTGGCCGACTATCTCAACTGGGCCAGGTCGCACCCTCAGGCCGCTCGCCACCGCGAGTGACATCCGCCCGGCTTCGATGGTACTCGGCTGAGGTCGAAGCTCGCGAGGTCTGGTTCGTGATATTCCTATCCTGCCTGCGCCGATCGATCGCCTCGGATCAGCACCTCGTGGCTTCCGCGTGTCAGGGACGGAAGTGCCCCGTGCAGCTCCGGGCAAGGAGGCGTTGTGACTCGATCGCTCGTCGCGTCGATGGTGCTGG
>JAYTEJ010000074.1:0-3163 GCA_043735365.1 Acidobacteriota bacterium | reverse complement strand
CACATTCGCGGCGTACTCGAACGCGTTCGGCAGCGGGTCGGCGGCGGCGGCCGCAAGCATCGGCAGCTCATATGGCAGCAGCGGGGCGTCATCCGTACGAGGCAGCGCGAAGTAGCCGCTCCGGGAATGTACGGCGACACCCCGGCGTGCCACCTTGATCTGCAGCGACCGGAAGCGTCCGTCGAGCGGAGTTGAAGCCGGCGTGTAGCCGATCTCGTAGTAGCTGTCGAGGTCCCCCCGTACCCGCCGGACCAGCACGGATCCAAGGTCGTTCGTATTGGCAACGAGAGCGCCTCCCGTTTCCTCGGCGAGCACCCGCATCGCGTCCTGGACGTTGGCTCGAAGCGCCCCCTCGGCGGTCTCGGAGTTCATCACGTCGTCCAGCGACACCGCGCGCTGGCTGCTGCCGCGCACCTGCTGTGACTGGCTGTTGCGTCCGGAGCGGTCGAGCATCTGCCGGGACTGATCGAGGGCGCGCGAGGTGTCCAGACCGCGGACGTCGATCGCATAGATGCTGACGTTGGCCCGGTTGGCCTCGCTGATCGCCGAACGGTACGCATCCTCGAGGTTGGGCGGGATGCGCAGCCCTTCGGAGAAAAAGAGGAGCGCCTTGCGGCCGCTGAGCCCGCCCTGCGCCTTCATCAGCGCCATCAGGGGAAACAGTGTCGACTGCCCGCGCTGCTGCAGGTCCGCCGTCTCCACCATCCGCGCCATCCGTGACATGATCTCGCCGACGCGCGCCTCGGTGACGGCCGTTCCGATGGCGCCTCCGTCCACGCCGGGGCGTCCGGCCGTCGTCTGCGCGAGCGCCGCTTCGGCGGCTCGTGCGGCCTGCTCGGGATCCCCCTGACCGGCCAATCGATCGCTCGCCTCTGGGGAGGCCGACGTCGCACGCTGCACGGCGCGTTGCAGCGCTTCGCGATCCTGCGTGAAGGTCTGCACCAGCCGCAGCCGCTGGTCGAGAACGAACACCGCCACCCACTGGCTTGGCGGACGCTCGCTCTCGACGAACTGCAGCGCCGCGCGGTGCGCCACGGCACGCGCTCCCTGCGGGAGATTGTCGAAGACGAGCGTGACAAGCGTCGGCGTCCTTTCGACCTCCGGCTCGCGGCGCGACAGAGCGGCGGAAGCCCCATGCCCGGTCGTTTCCGGAGACGTCTCCCGGTCCACGAGTCTGAACGAGCGGATTTCCCTGGACTCGCCGTCCTCGACGACAGTGACTTCGTCCGGCCGGAGGTCCCGCACCGGACGCCCCCGCCGATCCCGAACGACAGTATCCAGCATCACGGCCGTCGTGTCGGCGCGGAAGGCGGGCGTGTTCGGTGGCGCCGGGGGCTCCTGCGGGTGAACCGCCGCGGCTGTGGCATCTTTTTCCAGGTTCAGCCGCTCCACGACCGCCCGTTCACGGTCGCCGTCCGCCTTGCGCTGCAGCCGGTAATACGCTGTCGCAAGGGCGACATGGGCCTCGAGGAACGACGGCGCTTCACCCACGATTGCTTCGAGCATCGAAACAGCGGCGGCCGTCTCCCGCTGTGCGAGCGCGACGCTGGCCATCTGGAATCTGGTTCCCACATCTCCGGGGCGGACGTCGAGGGCTCTCCGGAAGTAGGGCAGCGCCCGGTCGTAGTCCTGCTCTCCCTTGAGGAGCACGCCCATCTGGAGGTTCGAGTCGAAGTCCAGCCGGTTCCGAGCCAGCTCGGCTTCGAACTCGGGACGCGCAAGGTCCGGGTTGCCGGCCTCGAGCAGCGCCTGGCCGTAGAGGCCGCGCACTCCCGGCAGGTCGGGATTCAGCTCGACTCCCCGTTTCAAGTCAGCGACGGCGCCGCTCAGATCGCCGGCTCCCCGCTTTGCCACACCCATCAGCACGCGAGCTTCCGCGGAGTCTCCGTTGCGGAGTATGCGGTCGATCCACAACTGTCCTTTGTCCGTCTGCCCGGCGCCGAGAAGGGCCATCCCCATGAGGTACGCAAACGTCGGATCGTCGCCACGGCTGCCCTCGACCGGCTGGAGCAGCGCAACCGCCTCTTGCGGCCGGCCGAGCCGCAGGACGGCGTCCGCCGCCAGGTACCGGGCCTGCAGGGTCTCCGGCGCTGCCGCCAGCACGCGATTGAGCTCCGTTGCGGCATCCTGCAGTCGCTGGGCCTTGTAGAGTCCGATGCCCAGATTCAGCCGGATGCGGATGTTTGACGGGGAGGAAGTGAGGGCCGCCTGGTAGGCCGCGAGGGCCTCTTCATACTTACCCAAACCGACGAGCACGACGCCCAGGTTCGATCTGGCCTCGGCGTTCTCGGGGTGCGCGTCGAGGAACGTGCGATATTCGGCGGCCGCCTGCTCGAGCTCTCCGGCGGCCTGCAGGGCCGCGGCCCGGCTGAAGGCGGCGTCCTGCGAAGCCGCAACGAGCACAGCCCCGAGCGTCGCGGCGGCCACGACGAGCGCCAGGAGCCTCCGACCGGCCGTCACGCACCTGTCAGTCCGGGGCCGCCTCCTATGAACCGAATGGCCGCCCACGACGAACACCCCGTCCCAACGTCAGAAGTACAGCTTCCAGGCGAGCTGGACGATGCGGCGCCCGTATTTGCGGTCGCGCGGCAGCACGCCGAACTGCGCATTTGTCATCACGCCGTTGGTATATTCGAGCTTCAGGTTCCGGTTGTCGTCCAGGAACCGCTGCGGATGATTGAAGACGTTCGTGAACGACGCACGGAACTGGAACTTTCTGGCGGCGCCCAGCTTGAAGTTCTTGAACAGCCCCAGATCGTGGTTCATGTACGCCGGACCGCGCAGATCCGGGAAGATGTAATTGCCGTTCTGGCCTGCCGCCGGCAGTGCGAAACATGCGGGATTGATGATTTGATCCCCGGTCGTGCCGGTCCGCGGATCGCACGTCAGCACCGGCATCGCGGCAATGGCGGGGGACCCTGAAATAGCCTGGTTGCTGATGGCCGTCCCGTCGGCGAGAGTTCCGGTCAGGCCGAAATTGACGCCGGTGCCCGCCAGCGGCTGCAGCGGCGCGCCGCTCACCCACGTCGAGACTCCGGTGATCTGCCACCCGCCGGCGATCGCATTCAGCAGGCCGCCGCGCTGGACGTCTGGCAGCAGCCAGCTGTATCCGATGTTCACGACATGCCGTCGGTCATAACCGAGGACGCCGTAAGCCGAATCA
>JAYTEJ010000073.1:0-2182 GCA_043735365.1 Acidobacteriota bacterium | reverse complement strand
AACGGCGACGTCGTGCTCGAGATTGTCGTCCGCCGCGACGGCTCGGTTGGCGACGTCCGGCTGCTCCAGGGCCTGGGCGGCGGCCTCGATCAGCGCGCCATCGATGCGGTGCGGCAGTGGCGGTTTTCCCCCGCCCGCCGCTTCGGCGTGCCGGTGGACGTGCTCGTGGAGATCGCGGTGGAGTTCAAGCTCAGATAAGCCAGGCTGGAAGGTACCCGATGGATACACTGCTCATTGCGGTCACGGTTCTCTCGCTCACCATGGCGGCCGGCTTGGCTATCCTGACCACGCGTCTGCTCCGCGAGGACCGCGCCCGCGCCGAGGCACGGATCGCCGCGCTCACGCGGTTGTCAGCCGAACCGGATCTCGCGCCGCCGCCGGCATTTCTCGATGAGCCGCTGCCGGTGACCACACCGGACGGATTCGCCGTGGAAGCGCCGCCAATCTTCGCTACCCGCGTCGAAGACTCTCCATGGGCCCGGCGACTGGCGATTGCCGGCGCCCTTGCCGCCATCGTCTCGGCCGGGATATTCGCCGCGCATGCGGCAGCCCCGTCGGCGCCGCCCGAGGCGGCGGCGACCCCTGCGCCGCTGGAGCTGACGGCGCTCCGCTACACGCGCGATGCGCAGGGGCTCACCGTGGCGGGCTCGATTCAGAATCCCGCAAGCGGCGTCCCGCTCTCCGGCGTCGTCGCCACTGTATACGTGTTCGGACCCGGTGGCGCGTTTCTGACCAGCGGGCGCGCGCCGGTGGCCGCTGCCGCGCTCGCGCCGGGAGCGGACTCGCCGTTTCAGGTCACGCTGCCGGTCAACGGCGAGGTGGCGCGCTACCGCGTCGGCTTCCGCACCGCGGACGGGGCCGTGGTCGCGCACGTCGATCGGCGGAGTTCTGATACCGTGGCGATCAAGCAGGAGCAGCCATGACGTCGATGACCATCCAGCGGATGTCGGCTCTCGCGGCGGCGGCCGCGGTCGGACTGCTGCTCGCCGCGCACCCCGAGGGGCGCCCTCTCCAGGAGCCCGCGCCGCAGCCCGCCGCCGGCGACCGTCAGGAGTCGTTCCGTTTCCGGACCGGGGTCGAGCTCATCAACGTCACCGCGACCGTCACTGACCAGAGCGGCCACTTCGTGCCCAACCTGCAGCAGGAAGACTTCCGCGTCTACCAGGACAACGAGCTGCAGCCGATCACCCACTTCAACAGCGAGCGGGTCCCGGTCAGTCTTGGCATCGCGCTCGACATCAGCGGCAGCATGGACGGCGAGAAGATGGCCGCGGCGCGCGATGCACTCGGGCGCTTCCTCTCGCAGCTCCTCGAGCCGGACGACGAGGTGTTCCTCTACACCTTCGACAGCGCGGCGACGCTGGTCGAGGGCTGGACCACCGACAAGCGCCGGGTGAGCCTGGACCTGCGGCGGCTCGAGCCGCGCGGCGGCACCGCGATGTACGACGCGGTGGCGGAAGCGATCCCGATGGCGCGTACAGGGCAGAACCGCAAGAAGGCGCTGGTGATCATCTCCGACGGCAACGACACCAGCAGCCGCACCGACGTGCTGGCGGTGAAGCGGTTGATCCGGGAGAGTGAAGTGCTGGTGTATGCCATCGGCATCGACGGCCAGGGCGAGCCGGGCTACTTTCCCATCGGCCAGGGCGGCGTCCGCCGCCCGCGGCCGCCGCGGATGCCGTTTCCGTTTCCCTTCCCGATGCCCGGCGGCCGGCGGCCGGCGCCGCCGCCCACCGGGCCTTCGTATCCTCCCGCGCCGCGCGGCGGATACGGGGCCCCGAACGACGACCACGTCAACGTCGCCGCGCTGCGGGAGATCACCGACGACAGCGGCGGCCGCACCGAGATCATCCGCAGCCCCCGGGATCTCGATCCCGCGACCGCCGGGATCGCCGACGAATTGAGCCGCCAGTACTATCTGGGCTACGCTGCCACCGGCGTCAAGGACGGCCAGTGGCACTCCATCCGGGTCGAACTGCGCAACCCGGGCTACCGGGTGCGGGCGCGGCGCGGCTTCATCGCCACGCCCTGATTCGGCGTCTCACTTGCCCGAGCGGCGGGACCACGTCGGGCCGAGGCGGTCGGGCACGTCGAGCGCGGTGAAGACGCCGACGGTTTCCATCCGCTCCACCAGCTTCTCGCGCTGCTGCTCGAGCGCGTCCACCTTTTCGCCCAGGTCGGC
>JAYTEJ010000072.1:0-3922 GCA_043735365.1 Acidobacteriota bacterium | reverse complement strand
CGCCGAGGGCATCAAGGTCAAGATCCTGCTCGACGCCGTCGGCTCCTCGTCGATCGGCACCGAGATCCTGACGACGCTCGAGGCCGGGGGATGCCAGCTGGCCTGGTACAACCCGATCCGGTGGTATTCGCTCGGGCGCTTCAACCACCGCACCCATCGCAAGTCGCTCATCATCGACGGGCGCCTGGCCTTTACCGGAGGGGCCGGCATCGCCGACCACTGGAAGGGCAACGCCGAGGATCCGGCGCACTGGCGCGACATGCAGATCAGGCTCGAGGGCCCCGGCGTCGTCCCGTTGCAGACCGGGTTCGCGCAGAACTGGCTGCAGACCACGGGTGAACTGATTTCGGGGCCGCTGTACTATCCGCCGCCGGGGCCGCCGCCCGGTCCGCTTGCCGTGCAGACGATCATGAGCTCACCGGAGATCGGCACCTCGACGGTGCGGACGATGTACTACCTCTCGATCATCAGCGCGCGGCGGTCGATCTACATCGCCAATCCGTATTTCGTGCCGGACGAGTCGGCGATCGACGCGCTCGTGGACGCCAGGACGCGCGGCGTGGACGTCCGGATCATGGTGTCCGGCATCCACAACGACAACTGGCTGGCGCGGCACAACAGCGTCCGGCTGTTCGGTCCGATGCTCCGCGCCGGGATCGAGGTGCTCGAGTTCAACCGGACGATGCTGCACCACAAGACGATGATCGTCGATGCGGTCTGGGCGACGATCGGCACCACCAACTTCGACAATCGTTCCTTCGCTCACAACGAGGAAAACAACATCTGCTTCCACGACGCGGACATCGCCTGCGCGATGCACGAAACATTTCTTGCCGACCTGGCTGGGTGCGATCGGGTGACGCTCGAGGGCTGGCGGGGACGCGGGCTGATCCGGCGGGCGGAAGAGGTCGTTGCCGCGGTCCTGCAGGAACAGATCTGATCCGTGAGGCGGCGGGCGGCTAGGCCTGTTTGGCCCGGTAGCGGGCGACGTGCATCGCCGACTCGGTGCGGTCGGGGTGGACCGACCCGGTGAACCGGGCCCCTTCTGCCAGCGTGATCCCCGGCGTCGTGAGGTGGCCCCGCACGCGCGCCGTCGCCGTGATCCACACCCGTTCCGTGGCCACGATGGTACCGTCGACGGCCCCTCCAATCGTCACCGACCGGGCCACGATCTTCGCCGTCACCGACGCCGTCGCTTCAATCGACAGGTGGTGGTCGGGCAGGTAAATCTGGCCGTCGAACCGGCCGCGGATCGCCACGTCTTCGTCCGCCGACAGATCGCCGGTGATCGAGAGGCCTGTGGAGAGATCTTCTGGAGTGCTCGTGAGCTGTGTCATCGGCCGTCAGGAATACAGATGGGGTCGCCCTTCGCAGGAGACCGTTATCCTATCACCCCGTCCGCGAACCGCCGCGAAGATTGAGTGCGCGCCGCCACGGCTGACGTAATGGATCCTCCAACTGTGGTCGATAGGCCTTGTAGAGGGTGCACCCGTGGATGTTCCTGTTCATGAACGGCTGAGGCTGGCGAGAGAACGGCGCGGCGAAAGCCGGGCCGCGGTGGCCCGGCGGACCGGTGTCGGGGAGCGGCTGCTCGAGGCCATCGACGCGGGGCGGCTGGCGGATCTGCCGTCGGGCCTCTATGCCCGCGCGGCCATCCGGCGCTATGCCGAGGCGCTGTCGTTCGACGCCGACGAAGTGCTGGCCGCCTGCGCGGCGCTGCTGCCGATGCCCGAGGAACCGATCGCCGCGCTGGCGCGGCTTCGGGGGCTGCGCCCGGCGGCGCCTGCACGGGTCCCCGCGCCGCTGCCGGCGCTGCCGCTGCTGAGCCCGGTCTTCGGGCGTGACGCGATGCCCGGCCCGCCCTCGTTTCCCCCATGGCGGCCGCTGGCCGCGGTGGCGGCCGACGGCGCACTGGTCGCGGCGGTCCTCTTCGCCGCCGTGGTCGCCGCCGTACTCGTGTCCGGATCGCAGCCGGCGGCGATCGGCCGCCCCGCGGCGGTCGTCTACGCGCTGCTCGGCGTCGTCCTGGCGGCCTGTTATTTCGTGTTCTTCGGCGGCATCGCCTGCGCCACCGCCGGCGAGCGGCTGATCGGCATGCGGGTCGGCCGGCGCTCGCCCCGCCACGTCGATCCGGTCGCGGTTGCCGTCCGCGCGGCGCGATGCTGGGCGCGGGACGTCCGCTATCTGGTGCGGCTGGGCGCGTGGGCGGGCTCCGTGCTCTGGTCCGATGCGTCGGGCGCGCGGGGCCGGGCGCGCTCGATCGGGCATGCCGCCGGCCAGTAGACAGATGCCAACCCGGAACCCGAAACCCGGAACCCGGAACCTCTTCGTACCCCGCCGTCAGCGCGTCGTCAGGCTGGCGTAGAACTCCGCGGTCTGGCGGGCGATGCTCGTCCAGCTGAAGTGATCCTCCACCCGGCGCCGCGCCTTGCGCGCCATCGACACCCGGCGTGGGGGATCGGCGATCAGCGTGTTGACGGCGGCGGCAAGGTCCCGCGAGAAACGCTGCGGGTCGGCCGGCTCCACCTCGCCGGGCGCCGCTCCGGTCGGCACCAACAACCCCGTCTCCCCGTCGTCCACCACCTCGGGAATGCCTCCGACCGCCGAGGCCACCACCGGCGTCTCGCACGCCATCGCTTCGAGGTTGATGATGCCGAACGGCTCGTAGACCGAGGGGCAGACGAAGATGGCGGCCTGGGTGTAGAGCGCGATGGTGCGATCCTTCGGCAACATGTCGCGGATCCAGACGATGTGATGCGCGCTCTCGGTCCGGGCGCGTTCGACCGCCGCGGTCATCTCGGCGCCGATCTCCGGCGTGTCCGGCGCGCCGGCGCAGAGCACCACCTGGACGCCGGCGTCGAGGAAGCGGATGGCGTTGACGAGGTGGATGATCCCTTTCTGCCGCGTGATCCGACCGACGAACAGCACGTAGGGCAGCGCCGGGTCGATGCCGTAATCGCGCAGCACCGCCGGGTCCGGCGTCGGCCGATACTGCCGCAGATCGATGCCGTTGTGGATCACGCGGATGCGGTCGAGCGGCACGCCGTAGAGATCGTGCACGTCCTGCTTCATCGAAGCTGACACCGCCACGACCCCGTCGGCATTCTGATAGGCAGTGCGCTCGAGCCAGGTGGAGACCTGGTAGGCGGTGCCGAGCTGCTCGGCCTTCCAGGGCCGGTGGGGCTCGAGCGAATGGGTGGTGAGGACCAGCGGCACCCCCTGGAGCTGCTTGACGATGCAGCCCGCCAGGTGGGTGTACCAAGTGTGGCAGTGGACGACGTCAACGGGCGGCAGCGCCCCGCTCATCACCAGATCCTGCATCAGCGTGGCGAACAGGCGGGCGTGGCGGGGGTCGGCCGCCGCCACCGTGGCCGGCGGCTGGACGCCGTGCACCCGGACGTTGCCCTGCTGCGCGTGCTGGTCGCCGAAGCACAGCACCTCGACCGCATGGGCCCCACCGTCGAGCGCCGCCAGCTCGCGGGTGAGGTATTCGACGTGGACGCCAGCGCCCCCGTAGACGTTCGGTGGATATTCGTTGGTCAGGATTCCGATGCGCATGCCCGTGCCCCCGTCCCTGGGGCTCCGGCAGCCGCCAGGCCCGGGCGGATTCTAACATCGCCGCCCGCGGGGCTGGTACGCCCGCGGCCGGTCGTGTGGATAATGAAGGGATGAACAACTGGCTCGGCGCCGCCGCGCTCCCGGACGATCATGCCGAGGCCGCTCTCGTGGGCCGGGCCTGGGTGCCGGGCGCCGGCCCGACGCCGGTGCACATCGCCGGGGACGAGGTGTTCGATCTCTCGAGCCTGGCGCCAACGTCGAGCCAGCTGCTGGAGCTCGACCATCCCGCCGCGGCCGTGCGCGCCGCGCGCGGCCTGCCGCGCCTCGGCCGGACCGCGGACCTGCTCGCCAATTCCCGCCACGA